>CAYVOS010000075.1:0-4766 GCA_964453515.1 uncultured Candidatus Saccharibacteria bacterium
TTGACACAAGGCTAACAATAGCAGCAATCCTTGGGGAGTATTCCGCAGCTACTTGTTCAGCGGTTACGTCGGAGTCTTCCACGACATCATGGAGAATGGCAGCAAGCAGTTCTTCATAGTCAATGACGCCACCAGCAATTTCTGCCATGTGGACTTCCATAGGATGTGTCCAATAGGGCTGGCTGGGGATTGCAGACGAGAAACGCATTTCATCGCCAGCCTTCTCTGCAACAAGAGCCCATGCTTTCTTTTCTAGTACACGATATGTCTTAAAATCCATCTTTTGTTTTCAATATTTTCCGATACTCATCGGTTTATGTAGTAGCGTTCAAATACTTGACGTAGGCCGTCGCTTGCTTGGTCGGGGTGCTGTGATACTAGAGCTCGGACTTCACTAATAGTAAACCATCGAGCGTCATCCACTTTACCTTCCTCTAACTTGAGCGTAGCCACGTCTACATTTGCATGAGCTTTATAGACTGTTGTGAATCGCTTTAGCCGGTGGTTGCGCCATGTCTCGTCAGACACATATTTTCTAACTTCTTGTATATCAATACCATCTAACCCCAGCTCCTCTTGAAGCTCACGTAGTGCAGCTTGCTTGTAGTCTTCGCCTGCATCGACATGACCTGCGGCTGAGTTGTCCCGGCAATCAGGAAAGATATCCTTTTTCGGGCTTCTATGTTGAAGTAGAACTTGGCCATCATCATTCTCGATCATGATGCGTATTACACGATGACGTAAGCCTTTGTCCCAAGCCCCCTGCTTTGTGGCCTGTGCGATTGGTTGGTCATCTTCATCTACAATTTGTATGGGTTTGCTCATATCACCTTATTCTAGTTCTGCAGTGATGTAAGTACAATCTGAATATGTATTTTGGCTAGATAGGAGGGGGCTAAATCTTAGTGCAATAGGCTAACATTTAGCTGTATGAGATTCTTGTAAGTGGAGGCCAAGTGTTTATCGAACGTAACGAACTCCTGACACCCATTCCGAATGGCAACAGCTAACTGGAGAGCATCCTCAAAGTCGTTATCGCGTGTATTCGTGAAGGCCCATTCAAAATCAGTCTCATCTAGACCAAGTACCACATAATCGGATAAGAATGAGCGTAATATGGGTAGATCTACAATTGCTTTGCCAAAGTGAACAACTAGATGAGCTGTTAGAGCCGATATGTAGATTTGACCATCCTGTTCTTCTATAAACTGGTGAGCTCTAGCAGCATTTGGGCGGTCTAATAGAATTTCCAGGAGGATATTTGCATCTAGATACATAATCCTATCCAACGTACTTTTTGGAGATGGAGCTGTCGTATAGTTCTTTCAGGGATTTTTTTGAATTGAATGGACTGGGCCGTTTTTGGGCGGCGTCAAATGCATGTAGACCGGCATGGTTGCCTGCTTCAGAATGTGACCCCCTTGGATATACAGGGCTTAATCGTATGGGGTTTTTAAAACGATGGTTCACCAGGATCTCTTCACCATTTAGCACTCTGTCTAGCACTCGATCTAAATTTAAACGTAATTCTTTCGCGCCGATTGTTCTCATAATTCTAGTTTAACCTAGGTTAAACCCGGTGTCAACTTAATGATTACAGCGTAGAGCCTCGAAAATTAGCGACGTTCTTCATAACTGCGAGTCAGAAAATAGAACTTTTTGATTTGGATAATTCCTTGGCTGGGGGCAGGGGTTCGAACCCTTTATAAATGCAAAGCTATTACTCACCTACTAACGCCTTATACATCAAACGCCCGTTGCAATTAGCAAACCACTCCGTAAACCGTTGCCCGTCACTAAGCATTCGTGTGTTGTAGCGGTAGGTGTGCTCTTTGACGTAGCGATCAAGGTGAGCCGGTGAAAGATGGGTATAAGTGCCTTTGTACGAACGCTTGAATAGATCCCAAAAGCCGTCAATGGTTGTCGTTGAAACTACACCTCGGGCATACTCTTTTTCGCTGTGGTTTACAGATTCATGAATAAAGGTACGTTTGTCGCGGCTGTATATTTTGCTTTCGTCAGTATGCAAGGTTGCACCTTCGTCTAAGTTCTCTTTGAGAAATCGGATAGTGTTGGTGGCATCTGCTAGTTTTGTTGCAAAGGCACGGATTCGACCAACGTACTTCTTATTCTCTACGACGCCGACGATTGCAGTTTTGTTTGCGAAGCGGCCTTTTTCTTCTCGCGTTCGACCGCCAATGTAGGTTTCATATGCTTCTACGGGGCTGTCCAGCCTCTTATCGAACAAGCCATGATCCATAGCAGCACGTATACGATGATCCATAAACCACGCAGTCTTTTGGGTAACCCCAAGTGCGCGAGCTATTTCGTAGGAGCTAACGCCATTCTTAGCGTTAATGATCATCCAAACAGCAGGGAGCCACTTATTCAGGCCTAGTGGACTATCTTCAAAGATAGTACCGACCTTTACGGAAAACTGACGTTTAGCATGGCGAGATTTGCATTGCCAGCGCTTTTGCTTCTTTAAGTAACTTACATCTACGCGGCCGCAGGTTGGACAAACAACGCCGTTCGGCCAACGAAGGGAGGCGACGTGCTCGATGCAGACAACTGGGTTGGAAAAGTAACGGACTGCTTCGATCAGGGTTGAGGGGTATTTCATATCTGTTAGCAGTATATGAAACTTGAGTTGATTAGTCAAGTATATTAGTATCATGAAACTAGCACATTTTGGAGCCGAAAGTCACCCAACTGATCTGATATGTTCGACTTTGTTGAATGAGGGCATGTTCTACTCAATGTTCATGAAAGACCTCAAGCGTTGAAAAAATGAGGTCATCATCGAAACCTCATATATACTGTCAACCTAGCTTATGCATCAAAGGCGTCAGGTTCTCAATAATTGAGCGTTCACTCAACCATTAAAGGGAGGGCCCGTCGTGAGGCTGTTCTTCCAATAGACAAACGCCTGGGTTGACATGGCGAGTACCGTCAGGATCTAAGCGGTAACCTAGATCGCAGTCTTTGCCGTCATTTGTTTCAGTACAGATAATTAGCATGCCCACATCACAAGCGTGGGGTTGGCCTGCTTTCCGCCAGCAATTTCCATATATAGTCGGATTACCATCTTTGATGGTATCTTGAGGCCCATCAAGCTCGTCCGAGCCTCCTGCAAACGCATCCAATACTTCCTTACTCATGTCATATATTTAATTAACACATGTGTACCCGTTAGTCAAATTCTTTGCGAGTTATAGGCGCACGCTGTTGGCCTTATAGAAACTCATAATTAATGAGCCATCACCAATAGTGTTATTAGGTACATAAACACTCGTAGAGCCTTTATAGGGACACGTTGGTGAACTAATTGAACTTGATCCTGTTGGATAGGAAGTAGGCTGGTTGAGGTTATTGCCTATTATTCCATCTCCTGGTACGAGAGCCCAAAATAGCAGACCCATATTTAGGCTTTTGAGATACGCTAAAAGGCTAGGCAAATCGACAGGAGAGTTGGGGTCGCAAAAATGCGTACCCTCATTATCTAAGAAAGCCTCAGGCATTATTGGCCAATTTTTGGTGTATTGACCGAAAGTATTGTACTGGGTTGTTTGTGTCGTGTCTCTCCATAGGTTTGGTTCTATGCCATATGCGATATTTCCCCCTGTTAACAAATGGGTTGGTAGTTCACTTAGGTCCTGGTCGTAATTAGGTCCCTCTGCGATTATGATATTTTTTGCACCTTGCTCTCTGATCGTGTTTACTAAAACCTGCATACCAACATATTGTACGATCTTGTTGGTTGTCGCGTTTGCACCAGAAGAAAGGTAGGCGTTGCCCCCATTCTGCCATATATCCCAGATATTTGAGCCAGCTAGCAAGGCATCGGTAGGTAGTCTCGGCTCATTATAAAGATCAAAAAATACATCAGGGTAACCCTTGTAGTGTTGTGCCATAAACTTCCAAAAAGTTGTTGCTGTAGAAGTTGGGAAGGCCGGGCCGTCATAATGTTCCTCTTGAAGTGTAATTATGGCGACCATACCTAGGCTATTTGTCTGTTTAACGAGACCATCTATGAGATTTAAGTAAGAGTAGTTTATGCTGCCATTACTATTAAACAGATGTTCTTGTGCCACCTGGAATCTTAGTATATTCATATTCCAATATTTTGCAGCGGCGTTTATTTGAGCAGTGCCCGTATTGCCTGAAATACCCTGGCCCTGGCATAAAGAGGCTGGTTTTCTTTCAGAAGCACATTCGATAATTGTGCCATAAGGTACAAATTGCTTGCCGTTCGGTCCGATAATTTTGTTTCCTACGACGTTGAAATCGGTAGAAGGCGTTACCCCAGCAAGATATGAAGACGCAGTAACTGGACTCTTAGTTTTATCATTTAAAACTCGCCAGGCGCCAAAACCAATGATGATTACAACAATCATTAACACTAATATTTCCAAATGTCCAAATCCCACTTGATTTTTGGTAATTGGTATTAGTCTCATAATGATTCATTATATACTGAATTTAATTTAGCTTGTGTTTACTCTATATGTTTTTGTTAGGCAATGTTTTGGATTGCGCTTTCTTCGTGGTGAGCCCAAACAATCTAATAACACCGTCATTGAATTCTTCGATAAAAAAGGTGTAGAAAAAGCTTCGTTCGAAAAGCATATCGAAAAGTTTAAGCCTTCGCTCATTGCAACGGCTTTCAATAACGAAGGCTAGCCAGCTCTGGTACTATTAAGTGATGAAACTCTTAGCAACAATCAAATCGGTCGATGTAAACCCTAACGCAAAAGGCTTAGATT
>CAYVOS010000076.1:0-4752 GCA_964453515.1 uncultured Candidatus Saccharibacteria bacterium
GTTTCATACCGAAGACGTTTATGCGAAGTGTCCTACTATATTTCTAATTTTCTGACACTATACCTGTTAAGACCGACGCTATGCTACTGGTTTTTGGGTGTACGCTCACTATTACAACAAGCGTTAAATCACCTATAGCATGTATCGTATGCCCACAGAGATACCATGATCGCCAGAATCCTTTCTTGAGGGTTCTTCGATAGGCGGGCGTACTGACTTTAAATGATGGAGAAGCAGTCAGGTAGCTCGCCTCTTTACTTTGTGAAACTTTCCACCTCTGTTATAATCTTTGACAAATGACCGCACAAGAAATTCGCAACGCCTATTTAGATTTTTTCAAAAAGCGTAATCACGTAGTGATGCCGCGAGCACTTTTAGTGCCACAAAACGACCCGACTACACTGTTTACCGGCTCTGGCATGCAACCGATGATCCCATACCTGCTGGGTGAAACACATCCTGAGGGCGGGCGTTTAGCTGATTCTCAGACTTGCTTGCGTGCGCAGGATATCGATGACATTGGCGACAACCGGCATACGACGTTTTTCGAAATGCTTGGTAACTGGAGCCTCGGGGACTACTTCAAAAAGCAACAGATTGAATGGATGTTTGAATTTCTGATAGAAGTCGTCGGGCTTGACCCGCAAAAGCTGTATGTTACGTGCTTCATCGGTGCACCTGAGTACGACGTCCCGAAAGACACCGAAGCAGCTGAAGTCTGGAAGAAATTGTTCGCCGCCAGAGGCATCACGCACGATGAGGCGGAAATCGGATCGGAAGAAGATGGCTACAAACGTGGCATCAAAGATGGCGAGCGGATTTTTTATTACGATGGTAGCAAAAACTGGTGGAGCCGCAATGGCGATCCTGAACACACACCGGTCGGTGATCCATGCGGTCCGGACAGTGAAATGTTCTACGACTTTGGCACGCCTCACAACCCGGAATACGGTGAGTACTGCCACCCGAACTGCGACTGCGGCCGTTTTATGGAAATTGGCAATAACGTCTTTATGGCCTACATGAAAGTCGCCGAGGGTAAGTTCGAATCACTCGAAAAGCCGAATATCGACCACGGTTCAGGCCTGGAGCGTATCGCTGCTGCGAGCATCGACAATCCGGACGTGTTTAAGATTAGCCTCATGTGGCCGATTATTCAAAAGCTCGAAGAAATTTCTAGCAAGAAATACGAAAGTCACACTGAAAGTATGCGCGTCATCGCCGACCATCTACGTGCTGCAACATTCTTGGCAGTTGACGGTGTGGCACCAAGCAACAAAGAGCAGGGTTATGTGATGCGCCGACTCGTGCGGCGCGCAATTCGTTTCGCATTCGAACTCGGCATCGAACAGAATTTTCTGGAACAAGTTGTGCCGGTTATCACCAACCTCTACCACGCTGACTTCCCAGATGTCGCCGAAAACCGAGACAAAGTCATAGAAGTCCTAGTGAAAGAAGAGAAAGTCTTCCGCCAAACCTTGCGAAAGGGTTTGAATGAGTTGAAGAAGATGACACAAGATGGTTTGACTGGTGGAGAGATATTTAAGTTGTACGATACCTATGGTTTCCCGGTTGAGCTTAGTACCGAAGAAGCATTTAAGCAAGGCATTCCATTACTAGATAATTGGCGTGAGAAATTTGAAGAAAAGATGGCCGAGCAGCGTGCTCGAAGTCAGACCGCAACGAAGGGTGTATTCAAAGGCGGGCTAGGCGGCCAAACGTTACAGCACAAGAAATACCACACCGCGACACACTTGATGTATCAGGCGCTTCGCCAGGTTTTGGGTGAGCACGTGATTCAGCATGGCTCCAATATTACTGAAGAGCGCCTGCGTTTCGACTTTTCCCATCCCGAAAGGATGACGCCCGAGCAGATTAAACAAGTTGAAGATATCGTCAATGAGCAGATCGACAAAGATTTGAAAGTCAGTTTTGCAGAATATCCGACCAAAGTCGCGCGCGAAGAGATGGGTGTACTGGGAGCGTTCGGTGATCGCTACGGTGATACGGTGAAAGTATACAAAATGATTGCCGATGGCTCCGACAAGCCATTTAGTTTTGAGATCTGCGGTGGCCCACATGTCGATCATACAAGTCAGCTTGCCGAAGATGGCAAGCGTTTCAAGATTATAAAAGAAGAAAGTTCTTCTGCGGGTATTCGCCGTATAAAAGCTGTACTTGCTTGAAAGTCATAACGTAGCAAGAAGGCATTTGGGGTATAGCAAGCAGACGGAATCACGGGGGCAGAGGTCGGCGATTAAGGGGCGAGCAACTTCTAATCGTGAAGCATCGCTCGGTATACCCGTTATCTCCTTACTAGTGCGCCGAAGATTCGAAACGGTTGTTGTCCTTGCTGCTGCCGGTGTTTGAAGTTTTCGTGTGGGATATTCACTCACCGACATCGGCAGCGTGCTATAATTTATACGATTATGCTTAACAGATTCAAAGACTTGGGCCAGCAGGCTCTCGACAAAGCAAAGGTAGCAGCTAAAGAGGCGGCCGCCCAAGCAAAAGCTAACGCTAAACAGCAACCAGACGGTGAGGCCCAATATATCGTGGCCCTGGATATTGGTACAGAATTCGTGAAAGCTCTGATTGGTAAAATCTCTGATGACCGCAGCGATATCGAGATTGTCGGCGTTGGACGTAAACACCAGGCGCTCACGGACATGCAATCCGGTGCTATCTCAGACATTGCCGGTGTCGTAGAAAACTGTGACCAGGCGCTTGCCCAGGCGGAGGATCAAGCCGGAGTCAGTGTTCGTACTGCCATAATTGGTATTGCTGGTGAACTGGTAAAAGGGACGACCACTACTGTTCGGGTAGCCCGCAAAGTAGGCGACAAGCCACTTGATACGGGTGAAATGGAACGGATCATTAAGTTAGTACAACAGCGTGCAGAGTCACGGGCGAAGCAGCAACTTGCGGTCGAACTTGGCGGCAAGGAAGTCGACGTCCGGCTCGTTAACAGCGCACTAGTTAGTATTGAAATTGATGGGTATCCGGTTGCGAACCCGATTGGGTTTCAGGGGAAGAATGTGGTGGTGCAGCTGTACACTGCATTTGCACCAATGATTCATATTGGTGCATTGGAGCGTACTGCCCAGCAACTTGATCTTGATCTATTGGCCGTTGCGGCTGAGCCGTTTGCGGTTGCCCGATCAGTTGTCGGTGACGACCCGAATGCGACGATGAGTGCTATCCTGATGGATGTCGGTGGTGGTACGACCGACATCGCTGTAGTCAATGACGGTGGCGTTCAGGGAACCAAGATGTTCGGTATTGGTGGGCGGGCATATACCAAGTCCATCGAACGTGATCTTGGTGTCTCTTTTGAGCAAGCCGAAAAGCTGAAGTTGGCACTTGCCAGTAATCAGCTTGATGCAAAGCGACGCGGCGTGGTAGAGAAGTCACTGAGAAAAACCCTTGATGTTTGGACGAGCGGTGTCGAACTTGCGCTCCAGGAATTCGATAAACTCGACCACTTGCCGTATCGCGTGTTTCTCTGTGGTGGCGGTTCGAGCTTGGATATGCTGATGCAGACACTCGAACATACTGATTGGTACAAAGAACTTCCATTTACCCGTAAGCCAACCGTAAAGCACATCCAACCGTCGCAAGTAGCTGGTATCAAGGATAAGACCGGTGATGTTAACGACCACACTTTTATTACTGCAATGGGCTTGTTGCGTGTCGGTCTGGATACCCTACATTTTGCCGGTCCGAGCAACAACGAAGGTATAAGAGAAAAACTTGATAGAATGTTAAGAGTATGAGCAGTCCGAATGCTAACGGCAAGAACGTCATTTACATTGACGTCGACGATGAAATAACCGGTGTAATCGACAAGGTTACCAGTTCAGAAGCTAAAGTCGTTGCCTTAGTGTTGCCGAAACGCGCAACTGTGCTCCAGAGTATTGTCAATATGAAGCTGCTCAAAAAACGGGCAGATGCCGCCAAGAAGCACATCGTCCTTATTACTTCTGAGCAAGTATTGATGCCACTCGCTGGAACTGTTGGGCTATACGTTGCCTCTACCCTGCAGAGTAAACCGGAAATACCTGATGCGACTTCGGTGATCAGTGACATGCCGGAAGTTGAAGACGATAACCCCATAATCATGGGTAATGATGATTTTGATGCGGGCAAGGAAGGTAGTACTCCGGTTGGTACGCTAGCGGGGGTTAGTGCAGGTTCAATTGCAAGCCTAGCTGATGATGACGGAAGCATTGAGCTCGATAACAGTGAGATCCCTGAAGGTGATAAGACTGGCGATATAAACGCGTTAGCTGCTGCCGGTGGCAGTGGTAAGGCAGCCAAAAAAGGCAAAAAGGACAAGAGTCTCAAAGTTCCAAACTTTAATCGTTTTCGAAGGATCGGCATTATTGCCGCTCTCCTGATTGTCCTGTTAATTGTCGGATACTTTGTTGCCAACAGTTCACTGGCGAAGGCAGATGTAAAAATTTCGACCAATACGAGTACAGTTAACGCCGTAGTGAGCCCGACGCTCAGCACGAGTGCGACATCACTTGACTTAAATAGCAATACTATTCCGGCACAAACGCAGCAGCAGACAAAGACGGCTACTGAGCAAGTTGCTGCCAGCGGAAAGCAGAACAACGGTACGCAAGCTACCGGCTCAGTTCTGATGACCGCGCAAGTATGTAACCCTCCGTATAGTGCACCCAGTGATATACCAGGTGGATCGGGTGTTAGCGCAAATGGCTTAACGTACCTTACCCAGTCCACGGC
>CAYVOS010000077.1:0-4685 GCA_964453515.1 uncultured Candidatus Saccharibacteria bacterium
TCGCTCACCAGACCGATAAGACCAAGTGATAACGTGCTAACAATTCGACGCAAGATGTTCCAGACAGATACCTTACGCTTGCCCAAACTGTAGATGAGTTCTTCGTTATGGTAGAGACTATGTTGTAGTGTTTCGGACGTCCGGCTGGAGGTCGGCATGGCCACAAATTGCAGGATTACAATTTCGTCCTTGCCAGGCTTCGCTATCGCACCCATCGGATATAGCAATGGGTCAGACTTGCTGAGTGAATCGTGTGTGAGTAAGGGGTAGGCAAAATAACCAGTTTGCTTAAACTCAAGAATATGCGAGTTTGAACGGTTCAGGTTTTTAGGCACATAGTCATCCACCTGCTTCACTTTAATAGCCTGGTTATATGATGCGAGCGCTTGCGTAAAATCATTCACTTTTTGACGCGGTGCCCGCAATATAAATCGCATACCCTCTGGACGGTTTGAGGGTATTTCTGCCGTAAAGACCACCTTTTGGAAGAGAATTTTATTAAGAAGTGGCCGACTCCTGTTGAGGCCATACAGATTCACAAAAAGTTGCTGAGTAGCCTCGGGTGACCTGCTAATTTCCGCAGGTGGTGTCAGCTCCAAAAATATCCATTTTTGTCTGAGCAACCGCCGCAAGTCCAGTAGCTTCAGTAACGGGATTGCAATGAGCGCTATTGCTACAATTATGCCCAGTACTAGACATGTTATAGGCAAGATTGATTCCATTGCATGCAGGGTTTCCATTACCGTTCCTTGTCGTGTATGAAGTTATAATCGATTGCGCTTGCGGCTGGTAGTATCCGTTCGTCTACTACGTTTAAGCCCTGTCGGTTCATTTCTGAAATTGTCCATGCCCCTGTCGAAGAATCGACCTTCGTAACATATGCTACATGGCCTGGCCCATAGACGGTATCTGTGCTGCTTTGCATCATAGCACCGACCATTGGCGTTTGGTCTACCTTATAACCTTGAAGACGAGCGTAGAAAGCCCAGGTGTCGGCATTACCCCAGGTGTTTGGTATCGGGTCGCCCGCCTCTTTCCGTTTTATAAATACCCAATATGTACAGTTACCCCACGCGTAGGTGTTATCCGCTGGCGAATTGCCAGTATAGAACGTGCCATTACCGCCAGAATCACCAGGACTTACGTCGTTCTTCAACATGTCGCTGATGTTGGTCATCGAGGCGACGGCCGCACCAGGCAAAACAAGCAACACAAGGACAGTACCGAGAATAACCCCGGTCTCTATCTTGAATGAAACAAGCCTTCTAACTCGACGCAGCGCTGTTATCATGAGGCATACAGCTCTGCCGGATTGGTGGTAATGAGCGGATGCTCTTTCGGTGATGCGATTACTCTGACTGCAACATGGTTTTGGTCGGCGATAATCAACGCGTCACCACGGCCACAGGTCAACAAAAAGCTTTCTTCGTATTCGCTCAGGTTAAACTCGGACACAACGCCCTTAATAGTTGTTGTGTCTTGCTTCATGAGGATACGCAGCGAGCTTTGCGAGGCAATTGCCCGGCCGTATTCGCTATGCAAGAAATCATTTGCCTGCTGCGAGATGATGGATACGCCCAAGTAGTATTTGCGAGCGCGGCGCACTAGACCAGACACAAAACGGGCACTTTCTTCATGTTCCAGAAGCATCCAGCCTTCATCAATCATCAGCAGGCGTTTTTCGGGCTTGGCCTTCACCTGGTTTTGCACAAAGTTGGCGATAATCATCATCATGATCTGGCGCAAGCTTTCAGGTAGGTCTTTAATGTCGAAGATCACAAGCCGGTTATCGAGCTTAATGTTGGTCTGTGCGTTAAAGACGTGCGCCAGTGTGCCGCTGATGTACTTTTCTAGCCGTTCACGGAGTTGTAGCTGGCCCAAGTCTTTGAGTTCGGCGTACAAGTCTTCAAGCAGTGGCGGCTCTTTTTTAGCGTTGGCATATATTTGCAGGATTGCCTTATCTACGGCCGCCTTTTCGCGGGCGCTCAAGCCCTCGGCCATGAGCGAGATTACCTCGGTCAAGTCCTGGGCATGTTCGGATAAGTCGCTCTTATCATGGAATGTCGTAGCCAGATCAAACGGGTTGATCTTTTCCTTGGACTTTGCCGACAACTTTACATACGTGCCATTCACTGACTCGGCCAAATTTTTATATTCCCGCTCTGGGTCGATCACGATTACCTTTGTGCCCTGCATAAGCTGGCGCAAGATTTCAACCTTGGTTGCGTAGCTTTTGCCGCTGCCGGACTGTGCAAACACGATACTGTTGGCGTTGTGCAAGCTAAAGCGGTCAAGGATAACTAGCGAATTGTTGGATTTGTTGACGCCGTATAGGATACCGTTTTCTTGCACAAGTTCGGACGACATAAACGGAAAAGCCAAGGCTGCTGACGAGCTGTCTAAGTTGCGTTTTTGGTTTAGCCCATCCTCACCGCGTGGCAAGATGGATTGCAAGCCTTCAAGCTGTTGGTAGCGTGCGGTCTTGATATTAAACAAGCGAGCAGCTAGCGCGTTTTCGAGCATCTTTGTGATTTTGTTTAGCTCATCAAGCGAGTCCGCCCGGAGGTTCACATACACCGACATCTGGAATAGCTTTTCCTGGCCGCGTTGGATTTTATCTCTCAGTTCCATAGCCGATTCGAGCGGGTCGGTAATTTCCGAACCGACAATCGCGCCTTTACGCATCATTGAACGGCGGGTCGATTCAAGCTCAGTGATCTTGCGATGGAGCTTCGGCAGGGCCAGCAACGCATCGACCTCGTGGATGTGATACGCAATATCTGCGCTGTGATTGAAATGAATGAGGCTGTCGAGCCAACCGCTTGAGGCAACAAACGGGTAGCCGGACACAAACAGCGTGCGCATGTACTGGCCGTCGATAACCAGATGATCAGCCTGTTCTTCCAGCCCTTCATAAGAGAGTGCGTCTACCTGATCCTGTTCACCGAAGCTAAACGCTAATTCCTTTGGCCGCTCATCACGCCGCTTTTTCCACTCGGCTAATTGCGTTAGGGGCTTAATCTCGATCATGCTTGCTCCTTTCGGATGTATGAATTGTTTAGCAGTTCCACCACTTGGTCGCTGATTGGCTGGCGTTTGGCCTGCGTAGGGTTGTAGAAAGTGTGGAATAGGTCAAGTAACTCGATGTTATTGAGTTGGCGCGTCTGCATACCTAAACGGTGTAATCCCTTGCTGACCATATCAGCGTTAAGCGAAAGTTGTTCCTTGGCGGTATCGAAATCATGCGCAGTATATGGCAGCACTACGTAAAAGTGCCGCGACAGGATTTTGTTGTCGGCTACCAAGCCCTGTACAAATTCGGTGTAGTTTTCGATCTGGCTACGGTAAATCTTTTCTTTTTCATCATTTAGCAGCTCTTGGATATCGGCCAGATACTTATCCATATCCAATTCGCGGATGCGCACGACAATCTCAAGCGGACATGGCAGCGAATCCAGGAAGCTTTCGTAGGTGTCAATAAGAGCGTCCTGCTCCTCTTCGCTTTTCAGCTCAAAGTTTACTGGCGACACTTCGATGACTATGCGGTATTGGTTGCGTGGCAGCATAAGTATGTTACCACGCACACCATTGATGTTAATTTGCTGTCGCGCCGAGGTTTTCTTGTTGGACTTCTGTAAGATGGACACGTAATTCTCCTTTCTTGTTTGTAGTGATGTGTACATTTGCGTCAGGATTGGCTAGCAGGTCTTCGATTTGCACGCGTTCGGCCGTGGTTAGGCTAATCTTTCGGGTAGGCATTGCCACGTCTGCAATGGTTTCTTCGGTCGGCTCATTGTCTATATCGACAGGCAGTACGATTTCTCGCGTATGGGTACTGTTCTTATTAAAGAGGTAGTAACGTGGCCTCGTATTGTACCGCCATAAGGTAATTACCCAGAACAATAGGATTTTGCCCTTGATACGAATTGCCAGCAAAGCACATAGAACAGCCACACAAGTGATAAGCACTAACTTATACACGGCATAGGCAAAGAACGGCGGTAGTATTACAAATATGGCGCTACCGCCAAAGATCGGCATTATGAGCAGCAGAAGTTGTGTAAGGCCAAGCCTTCCCGCAATACGATCCTCTACTGTCGTGACCTGCGCTGGAACAATGGTTGTTCTCATGTTTCGATCTCTTTCTTGATAGCTCGTTTGCGTGGTTTTGGTTCGGGCTCCTCAATATCTATCTGCTCTTCTCGCTGTGGCCGTTTTGTACGTTTAGTCTCACCCGTTTTTAGGCCGAGTGCATCGTTATATGCTGTTCCAACGCGGCGGTTAACATTCTTACCCTTGTTGGGGTCGGAGTTGCCGTCGTCCGAAGAGTTACCGAAACTCTTCTTCTTTTTGCCGCTACTTTGAGTGACGCTTTTGCGGCGTGAGCTAAGGCTATTCACGTAACTCACGCCACGCATGAACGAACCAGCTACTTCTCGCGCGGCGCGCGGCGTACTTGCAGCATGCGTAAGTTCCTGCATGACACCCTGCGTTTTTAATAGAGCCAAGATCGTCGCCAGCCCTACAATAAGCGCCATAAGAGTATTCGGTTGGCCACTGTTGTCCCCTTGTAGCATTCCGCTGAAGATCGACGAGGCAAGCTGCATGATGACAACTTGCACGAATAGGACAAAAATGACCATCAGATACATCTTGAGCGCGTTAATTGCAAAGTCTTTGAACGC
>CAYVOS010000078.1:0-4631 GCA_964453515.1 uncultured Candidatus Saccharibacteria bacterium
TTAGCGGTGCGAACATCTGTCGCGCACTGGCTCGGTGCCCGTCCGTCCGAAGTCATCTTTACCGCCGGGGGTACTGAAGCAAATAATTTGGCTATCCAAGGGGTTTTAGAACAGTTTCCTGGCTCAAATGTTATCGTGAGCGCAATTGAGCATGAATCGGTGCTCGCGCCGGCCGGCTTGTTTCAGAACAAGGTAGTGGTCGTTGATGAACAGGGTAGCATCAGGCTTGATGATCTTCTTGCCCAGATTGATGACCACACCGTGCTGATAAGTATCATGTACGCTAATAATGAAGTTGGTACTATACAACCGCTGCGTGACGTTGCTCAGCTAGTAAAAGAAGTTCGTGATTCACGGCGAGCACAGGGAAATTCGTTGCCATTATACCTGCACACTGATGCTTGTCAGGCTGCGAATTACCTTGACCTGCATGTTGCAAGGCTCGGCGTTGACCTGATGACATTGAATGGTGGCAAGATCTATGGCCCAAAACAGTCCGGGGCCTTATATGTCCAGTGTAGCGTCCAGTTGCGCCCTCAGATACTGGGTGGTGGTCAGGAGAAAAATTTGCGGTGCGGGACGGAGAACATTGCAGCGATAATAGGTTTTGCAAAAGCTTTAGAAATTGCCCAAGCGATGCGTCATAGTGAAGTTAAACGCTTGGCTGATATCCAGCAGTATTTTTATGACCAGTTGGCAGCAAAGATACCAACAGCAATCATAAATGGGTCCAAGAAGAAACGTTTGCCAAATAATGTGCATGTTACGTTCCCTGGCACGGATAATGAAAGGCTGCTGGTTGAGCTTGATGAAGCAGGAATCCTGGCGGCTGCCGGATCGGCCTGTAGCGCCAGCGACGAAGAGCCCTCCCATGTCTTAAGGGCTATGGGAATTACTGACGCAAAAGCTCAGAGTTCCTTGCGGTTTACGATGGGCCGATCCACGGACAATGTGGTGATAGATCGGGTCCTTGCGGTATTGCAAAGAGCTGTACTGCTTAATTCTTAGTAATCCAAACCAAAAGCGTTATACTTATAGCTATAATGCTTAAAACCAAGCTTCTGGCACTGGCATTACTGATGTGCGGGGTGGGCGTACTTCTATTTGCTGCATCGTCTCCGATTAGTGCTCAGGCAGTCGTACAGGGGTTTGGCAGTGACTCGACCTTAGAACCGGGCATGATTGTCCAGCTGGATACCGCTGACACAAGTAAAGTCCTGCCCGCTACGCAGGAAAATGTCTCCCGTGTACACGGTATCGTCGTTTCGCCTAATGATGCGCCTGTATCTTTAGAGCCGAGTTCAAATAAGCAAGAATATTATGTCGCGACCAGTGGGATATACGACGTACTAGTCAGTGACCAGAACGGTGCGATTGCAAAAGGTGATTATGTGACGGTATCTTCAATTGCCGGTGTTGGTATGAAGGCGTCTCCCAACCAGACGGTGGTACTCGGAAAAGCCCTTGATGACTTTGATGGCAGCACAAACATTGAAGGTACTTCTTCGCTCACGCTTAGTAATGGCAAGAAGACAACTGTCCACCTCGGACTGGTTAGCGTTGACATGAGTATTTCGCATAATCCTCTCTACCAACAGTCGGTCGCCAGCGCAATTCCGGCGCAACTACAAAAGGTTGGATCATCAATTGCCCACAAACCGGTCAGTTTAGCGAGAATTTATATTAGTATCGCGGTGCTGCTCGCCGCTGTGGGTATTTCTTCCACGATGCTTGTCACTGGAGTGCGCACTTCGCTCATTGCAATTGGTCGTAACCCGCTTGCCCGCGCCCACATTGTTCGGGGTCTTGTTCAGATTACATTCACTAGTTTGATAATTTTTATAGTGGGTGTTTTTGGAGTATACTTACTTCTGAAATTATAAGCGTAAGCGGACCGTTCAGAAGCACAGGTATAAGGTGGGTAGCACAAACATATGACGATCTTGGACTTGATAGTATTCTCGCTAAGTTTACTCGCAGTCCTGCTTGGTTTTATTTGGGTGGCGGTCAGGCTCGGTAGGTCTGGAGGTTCCGGGGCAACAACCGGCTCCGCCATGGGTATGATGCTCGATGGAGCCGCCAAAGGTGGAGCTGAGCATATCTTCGATGATAAATTCCGAGAGGAGTTACGTAATCGTGGTCGTTTGCACTTTGAGAAAATTATCGGAGAGAATGCGATGTTCCTACAGCAGGATCTTCGCCTGACCACTTCGCAACTTAATGACTACATGAAGCAGGAGATCAAGCAGAGGCTACGCGAAGAGTTTACAAAGTATGAGGAATCAATTATGGATGCCAAACAAATGGCCATTGATTCAATTCAAAAGACCAACCAGGCAATCGATGACGAACGTGGTGTCTTGTTGCAGCAGATCAACCAGCAACTGGCTACTGAAAAAGCCCGGCAGGTGAAGCTGTTTGAGCAAAATATGACAAATGTTATCAATCATTATCTGATGGCTGCAATTGGCAACCAGATAGATTTAAGTGATCAATTGGAATATATCCTAGCTAACCTAGAAACCAACAAGCGGGCAATTGTTGAGGATATTAAGAATGGCGCATGAGACCCCTAACGTGCACCACGCTGTCCAACTGGTGTTGCCCGCAACCGTTACGGGCTTAACTGATGTTACCCGGCTGCGACGTGAGTCGGAGACTCTTGACGAATATCTTCGCCAGGCGGGTTTGAGAAAAGGCGGCCATGCGACGGAGCTGCCGAAATTCCCGGCTATGCTCGACGATGTGGCGACTGCAAACCATCTCAACCTGTTGCAAGCGGCAGACCGACAGAAACTGGCAGATTTTTTGCAACAGCTGCAGACCAAAGCCCCTGTAGTCCATATGAGCTTTGCATCTGAGCCATCTACCGAATTTACCGGTAAGATTGTCACTTGGCTGCGTCAAAACATCCACCCGCTGTTGCTCGTGCATGTCGGCTTGCAGCCCTCAATTGCTGCCGGCTGTACGCTGCGCACTACTAACAAAGTATTCGACTTCAGCTTACGTCAGTATTTTGAGCAAAACAGCCAATTGCTCGTTGATGCACTTACTAAGCTATCTGCAGCGCCCGTTGCACCGCAGGTACCGACACCGATGCAAGCGGCAGTAGCGGCGGTTCCACCGACACCCACGGGAGTTTCACGGCAATGAGTGACAATCAGCACTTCGATAAATTAGTGTCGGCCGGTAATCCGGTCGGTGAAATTATCGCCATCGACAAGTTTCTGATTCGTGTCAGAGGTTTGCAGCCGTGTGCCGTCCACGCCCTCATTATGTTTGAGGACGGCAGCAAGGGTTTCGTGCACCAGATTAAAACTGATCATGTCATTGTGCTGTATCTTGGTACCGAAACGCTTCGAACCGGTATGGTGGCCGTCGTCCAACATCAGGAGCTGGTCTGTAAAGTTGGGAAGGACTTTATTGGTCGGGTAGTATCAGTTACTGGAGAACCTCTGGATGGCAAGGGCCCGATCCCGGCGGATGCAGTCTGGCCGGTTTACAACTCTGCGCCACCGCTCTATGAACGTAAGGCGCTCGAAGACCAGGTGGAGAGTGGCGTGATGGTCATTGACGCTCTGTTTCCGCTTGTCCGTGGCCAGCGTATGGCGCTGCTCGGTGATGGTAAGTCCGGAAAAAGCACGATTGCAACTCAGCTGGCGATCGACCAGAAGAATACCGACCAAGTCGTGGTCTATAGCCTGATCGCTAAGCGCCGCAGTGATGTCGACATGCTCCTCAATCGTTTGAATGAGAATGGTGGTATGGAAAAAGCGATCGTCGTAGTCAGTACCATGTTTGAGTCGCTCATTATGAGCTATCTAGCGCCCTACGTTGCCTGTGCGATGGCTGAATACCTCTGGCAGAAATGCGATCAGGATACGATCATAGTATATGACGATCTTACTGCCCACGCCCATACCTATCGGGAAGTTGCCTTGCTTTCAGGTGTCAGCCCCGGGCGCGACAGTTACCCGGGTGATATGTTTTACGCTCACTCCAGTCTCTTGGAGCGCGCCGGCCGATTAAACCGGAGCGGTAAGACGCTCACCAGTATTCCGCTCGTGCACGCTGCCGGCGGCGACATTACGGCTTACCTGCCGACTAACATCATGTCTATCACCGACGGTCAGTGGATCCTTGACATGGACATTTTCAGGAACGGTGTCAGGCCGGCATTGAACATCGGGCTTAGCGTGACCCGTGCCGGTGGTGTCGGACACAATAAGCGACAGAAGGATTTGGCTGCTCGAGCGCTCAAGGTACTGGCAGATTATCGGCAGGCGGAGGAGTTCGCACACTTCGGTTCCGAACTGGGACCGGAAGCGAAGCATGCTCTGGAAACAGGCAAGCGTATTTTCGGTGTCCTTACTCAAGCTCCGAATGAAACCTACTCGTTGATCGCACAACAAATTATGCTGGATATTGTATTGAACCTTGAAGAAGGGGCCGAGCTGGATATTAACGTCCTGAAATCCCATGCTATCGAGGCTGCACCAAAAGTTACCTCAGACGAGGTGTATGACGGTGTCCGGGACGGTGTAAAGGCCTTATGTGTCAAATTACCCGCCGCCAAGCCGGCAAAACCGGCGGTATCCGCGCCATCAGACGAAAAAAATCCTGAGGAGGCC
>CAYVOS010000079.1:0-4467 GCA_964453515.1 uncultured Candidatus Saccharibacteria bacterium
GAAACGGCCTAATGAAATCGCGTACGATGAAGCGGCAATGTCCACACTGGTGGAGATCTCCAGTGTCTTTGAAGGTATCGCCAGTATGCGCATCGCCCAGACAAAGAGCCGGGTGCTGGAATCGACGAAGTTCTTTAACGAACTATGGGCCATCTATTCGCAGCTGCGTGTAGCTACCGTCTTTAACTTCGGCCGTGAAAATGAGCACATCAAGGTGAAAGATAAGGATCTGTATATTATCGTGACCGCGGAAGGCGGTTTTAGCGGTGACATCGACTTGAAACTCGTCGAGTTCATGTTAAAAACCTTCGACAAAGAAAAACAAGACGTGATCGTGATTGGTCACCACGGTGCGGTACAACTGGCGCTGCGCGGCATCCAGTATGAAAAGTATTTTAAATTGCCGAAACAGGATCAAAACATTAACGTTGCGCCAATTGCCCAGATCGTGAAGGAATACCGGGCAACGACGGTGTTTTACCAGGAATACATCTCACTGATGAACCAGCAGGTGAGGAGTATTGAGCTTGCCAACGCCGTGAAGAGCCGAGTGAAAGAAACGGATAAGGTTGAAGATATTATTAGCGAAGCGACGTACATCTTTGAGCCAAGCAGTTTCGCGGTAGCCGCTCACCTGGAGCGTTCGATGATGCAGATTGCGCTTTCCCAGCTTATCCTTGAATCCAAGCTTGCCCAGTATGCGTCTCGGTTCCGGGCCATGAGTGCCTCGCACCAGCGGTCGCAGAAGAGTAAGGATGAGTTACACCTGATGTTCAACCGTGCCAAGCGAGCCAATAAGGATGAGCGCTTGAAGGAAATTGTGAACGGCATTAAGAAGAGTCAAGTAGGGACGGGGGCTTAGGGTATGCCAGGGGTTATTACCGCAGTTAAAGACCTGATCGTACACGTGCAGTTCGATTCTGACCCGCCTGACGTGAACGAGCTCATTATGGCTGAAAATCAGAACAAGACACAGCTACTCGTCGATCACATTGATCCGGGCGGCATCGCCGTTTGTTTGAACGTTCGAACCGACCGTTCGGTCATTAAAGGGACGATGATTAGCCGAACCCATAAAGGTATCGAGATACCGGTCGGTGAGCCTACGATCGGTCGCATTATGGATGCACTGGGCGGCTCGCTTGACGGCCAGCCAGCGATTACGGGTGACAATGTCGTGTACAAAGACATCATGAAAATCCCGAACAGGACAACGAACTTCAAGATATCAAAGCCGGAAGTTCTGGAAACCGGGATTAAAGTTATCGACTTCTTCACCCCGTTTGTCAAAGGCCGCAAGATCGGTATCATTGGTGGCGCCGGTGTCGGTAAGACGGTGTTGACCATGGAGTTAATCAACAACATTGCCAAAAGTGGTAGTGGCCTATCTCTGTTCGCTGGTATCGGTGAGCGTATTCGGGAAGGTCATGAACTTCGGCAGACGTTACAGGAAAATGATCTGCTGAAAAACACCGCCATGTTATTCGGGCAAATGAACGAGAACC
The DNA here is from genome assembly GCA_964453515.1 of uncultured Candidatus Saccharibacteria bacterium. GTDB lineage: Bacteria > Patescibacteriota > Saccharimonadia > Saccharimonadales > UBA4665 > JAICLK01. Next base: position 1,506 of record CAYVOS010000079.1, read on the forward strand.
CGGTACAGCGTTCACTGATCGGTATCTCGGCAACCGCGCTAGCTGAGTATTTTCGTGATGAGCAACACAAAGACATTCTATTCTTCGCAGATAACATGTACCGGTATGTGCAAGCGAGGAACGAGGTCGCGACCATTCTCGACCAGGTGCCGAGCGAAGGCGGCTACGAACCGACGATCTTTTCCGATGTAAAGATTTTGCAGGACAGATTAAGTTCCAACGAAAATGGCTCCATTACCTCAGTCCAGACTATTTACGTGCCAGCGGACGACGTCAGTGACCCGGCGGTACAGTTTATTCAGCACGAAATGGATTCCATCATCGTCTTAAGTCGTAAAGTAGCGGAGCAGGGGATCCGCCCGGCCGTTGACCTGACACAAACGACTTCTTCCCTATTGACGCCGGATATTGTCGGCGAACGGCACTACTTATTGAGTGTCCAGGTACAATCACTGCTGCAGAAATATGAATCGCTCAAAGGTATCATTGCTATCATCGGTGAAAACGAATTAAGTCCGAGTGACCGTGCAGATTACGCCAAGGCCAAGAAATTAATCGCTAACTTCACGCAAGATATGCACGTGATGACAAAGCACAACGGTATCCCCGGCCAGTTCTTCTCCCGTGAGGAAACGCTCAGGAGTATTGAGGAGATTGTGGTCTAATGCCCGTTCGACAAGATGCCAGTACCGGGCAGATCGTCGGTAATAAAGACGACGGGCCGTCCGAGGTTGACGGTAAACCAATCATGGACGTCAAAGTCTATGCGCCGTTCAAAACCTACTTTGAAGGCAAGGCGTTCAGTATTAGTGCCGAAAGCGCTACCGGACCGTTTGACATCCTACCGCATCACCACAACTTCATTACCTTGCTGATCCCCTGTGAGATAGTTGTGCGGTCGACGAATGCACCAGAACAACGTATCCGCATCTCAGGTGGTATTATGCACGTCAAACGAGACCGGGTCATCGTGTTTCTTGATGTGTAAATAGTTGAGGACGATTGTGTTTTTGAACAAACGTACGAGTATTTCGTGTAGAATATCATTGTAATTCTGCCCTAGCGGGCTGATACAAAATATAGGCACTTACAATCTGTAAACTTGCTAATTTTGTATCACCTACTTATTAAATACCCTACGGAGTAGGTGGGATTGGCAAAGGGTCAAATATACTAGTAATCACATATACTACTTCAATAAACTCATTTGCTAAACCAATTTTCTTATGTCCCGGATGATTCTACCGAAACTAACCAAGAAGCAGTCAGAAATAATACGTATGCTTTTTAAATATCGGTACTTAAATCGTATACAGATACAAGCAATGTTAGAACATAGAGATTACAAACGGGTCAATATCTGGCTCAAAGACCTCACTGAAAAGCAGTATGTCAGAAGAATTTACTCCACTCACTTTGCAGAGAAATGCAAACCGGCTATCTATTATCTTGGTATAAACGGTATACGCTATTTAAAACAACAGACGGTTATTGACGAGGATGGTGATACGCATCCGGTCTTCCAGTTGTCAGAACTCAACAAGCGCTATTATGAACATAATCGCTCAGAAGCGTTTAGGAAGCGGTCAATGCTTCTAGCAGATTGCTGTATCAGCTTGACCGCAATGACTGCCCCGAACCTCCGCTACGACTTTGCGCCGCGGTCAGTCTTTATTAACCCTCGACATGACTACAATTTTCTCGCAGCAGCTGTAGGCATTGCACCTGATCTCTGTATCGTAGGGAACAAATACGCTAGCAGTGAAGATACCACCGGTCGAGGCATTGTTACAAATTACTTGCTCGAAATTTTCGATCCAACTACGTCGCGTTACACAATGCTATATCGAATTAAGAAGTACATCGAGTACATCAGTAATGACGAATGGGGCAGCGATGATAATGATCCATCGCCGATCATTTTGCTTGCGCTCCCCCGACTAACCGACCTCATCTACGCTAAGCGAAAAGCTAAGTCGATCATAGATCAATCGTATGACGAAGACGACGAAGACAGGCCGTGTCTACGTTTTACGACAACCGAACAACTGAAGGGACAGAGTATTACTGCACGGATATGGGAAGAAGGACGCAGTACTTTTATGTTGTAACCTAAGCTTTATAAACTGGTCCCACCGGACACTTGCAGTTTCGCAATACAGAGCAGATTCAGCGCGCGCGGAAACTTGGATAATAAGCGAAGGTGACAGTAGATGAGCATTTATATGAGCGTCAAATGTGACCATTAAGCTGGAAGTAGTTGTGGCAAGTGAAGCATTGAAAACTAATATGTCGAGAGAAGTATTAGAAACAGTAAATTTTCTAATCGATAACGATGTAGTCAAAGCCGAATGAGCTGCTTGATGGCGCGGCATTGGCAGTGCATAGATTGAAGCTACTGGTCGACCTGGTGACGTAGTATTGCAAACCTGCAGCGGCTGAGCCGACCGGCGTCACGATAACATGCGGTGTAGAGCCATAGCTATACGCAAAGGTAAGCGTCGCAAAGCAGCCTGCTCCCGTACTCCCCCCGGTGTTGATGTTGATAGAACCGGCAGTATCCGAACCGCTGACGGAAGCGGTTCCCCCGCTTCCAAGTGCGTTACCACGGCTTAAGCCCGGGATACCACCACCCGTATCAATGTGGTGCGTGATGCCGAGGTCACCATTAAGCTGCAGGGAATTCGCAACTAATGCTGATGCAGTTACTGGGCCGCCGAAGCTACCACCGCCCGCGACGCTTATGGACAACGCAGATAACTGACCCTGTACACCGACATTACCGGAAATGGATAGACTTTGTGCACTCAATTGCCCGAAGGTACTGCTTCCGCCGACGGTAAGACTTTGAAGTGCCAGCGAACCACCCAATTTTACGGAGCCTGCAACATCCAAGTCGCCACGGACTAATACTTGGTTCTGGAATACGGCGTTAGACTCTATATTCAAGGTCTGCTTCGGA
>CAYVOS010000080.1:0-4433 GCA_964453515.1 uncultured Candidatus Saccharibacteria bacterium
CGTACAGTGTGACAAACAGAGGTGAGAGTGGCAAGTTAGAATGGTATGTCTTTAGTTAAAGTTGTGGTTACTGTTCCAGAAAAAGATGCCGATAAGTTACGAGAAACTATTGGCAATGCTGAGGGTGGTCGGATTGGTAACTATACTAATTGCAGTTTCTCAGTTAAGGGTATCGGTAGATTCAAACCTGAAATTGGGGCTAAACCAGCAATAGGCGAAGTAGGAAAATCAGAGGAAGTTATCGAAGAAAGAATTGAAGTGACTTGCGAAGAAGATAAATTAGATAACGTAATTTCTGCAATACGAAAAGTACACCCATACGAAGAACCTGCAATAGATGTTTACCTAATGAAAGGATTGTAGCTATGGAAATAAAAGATTTTGTTAAAACCACATTAAAAGAACTATCAGAGGCGATATCTGAGTCAAAAGATGAACTGGATAGAAAGGTCATTTTAACCAATACATCTCTTCGTTTAAAAGATAGAGGAGAATATGGGTTGATTGATTTTGACCTAGCGGTTGAAGCTAAAGATACTACCAAAAAAGGCGGTAAGGGCGGAATTAGGATAACTGTTGTTGAAGCTAGTCTAGGAAAAGATAGCGAAGCAACTTCTAGCAGCGTATCAAGGGTTAGGTTTACAGTTGAAGCTAACTTCTAGCAGACCTTAAGCAGTCCCTAGACCTCCTAGAACAGGAGCAAACCCTTAGTGAAGCAAGTATTGAATATGCACTCAGCTTTATGACTAACGTTGCTAAACAATGGGCAGACGCATACCTCAAAATAGTGGACTAAGCGAACGAGAAAAAAGGGTGTTTAATACCATAGGGGAAGGTTCGGCAATGCATAGTTTTACAAAGTTCAGGCATGGAGACTTCCCAAAGATATTAAGTAAAACTGGCTTTACTAACATACAGGTTGAGGATATTACACCTAGAATATTGCCAATGTTAAGAAAGTTCTCAACTATGGGGTTTTTACCATATCAAATTATTAAACTCTTAGGTCAAGAGAAGCGATTTATTAACACTACTTCAGGCGTAGAAATGTATAAGTATAGGGATAAGCTTAGATACAATATAGTTACAGCAACAAAAATTTAATGTTAAAAAGTGAATACCACTGCATATCAATTCCCAAATTCATGAACACCACGCATTATCTCGTTCCACCTATTAATTTCTTTAAACAACTCCCTATATATGGTAGGTGTCAGGTTCACCATTTCGAAAACACGCTATTTATCGAACTATCCACCAGATTGTCAACCTACCTTTGCTAGCGAACATCGTCCTCCATACCATGTTTAGTGTAGCCTTCAACAGAGGTTGGGGGCTAGGGGTAAGATACAAGATCGAGTAGTTCCACCGTGAGGTCAACTAGAAATTGATCCTGAATAATTTATGTGAAGTTGCTGCGTATGTAATAGTGTTACGCTAACCTTTCTGTTATCCTGTAGTGTGACGCATCTCGTAGGTTAATGTGTGCCAAAAAAGGAAAGCATGTAATGAAACAAAGGTTAGCTAAACATTCTGAGAACAAGTGGGTGATTCTCACATTGCTGGCGGTTGCGCAGTTCATGGTAGTGTTAGATGTTGCCATCGTAAACGTGGCACTGCCAACCATTTCGCGTAAGTTACACTTTGCGCCGAATGATCTGCAGTGGGTAGTTACGGCGTATACCTTAACGTTTGGCGGCTTCCTGTTACTTGGTGGGCGCGCCTCCGACCTGTTTGGAAGACGTAAGATCTTTATCGGGGCAGTTAGTTTGTTTTCGCTGTTATCACTGCTCTGCGGTTTGGCGCAGACTGAACAGGCGCTCATTTTCACTAGAGCAGCACAGGGGCTGGCGGCGGCAATCATGTCTCCAGCAGCGCTGTCTATCGTTTTGGCTGAGTTTAAGGAAGGTAAAGAAAGAAATACCGCTATGGGCGTGTGGGGAGGCGTGGCTGCCGGCGGCGCTGCGGCGGGTGTACTGCTCGGCGGTGTATTGACGCAATATTTTGGTTGGCGCTGGAATTTTCTCGTGAACGTACCAGTCGGCATTTTTGTGGTACTGGCGGCATCGCAACTATTACCCAAACATATTGGGGAAGAAAACCAAAAAATCAGGCTCGACTTGTTCGGCGCTGCGCTGGCAACTGCCGGTTTAATTTCATTGGTATACGGACTTTCAAAGGCACCGACGCTCACCTGGAGCAGCAGGACGGTCTGGGAATATATTACTGCCGGAATCATGCTACTAGTCGGTTTTGTTATTAACGAACGATTTGTCGAACAGCCGCTCGTACCGCTGCAAATTTTTAAGATCCGCAATGTCGCTGGCGGCAACCTAGCATTTGTCGTTATCTCCTGCACTATGTTTTCGATGTTCTTCTTCCTGACGCTCTATGTACAGAATATTCTCGGCTACTCGCCGGTTAAGACGGGCTTAAGCTTCTTACCGACTACCTTCATCATTGGCATCATGTCGGCGGTCGTATCAAAACTGGTAGGTAGGATCGGTTACAAGCCGCCGATGACGGCCGGTCCGTTTGTCCTGGCCTGCGGTCTCTTTATCTTAAGCCATACCGTAAAAGTTGGTGGAACATATTGGACAAGCGTATTCCCGGGACTCTCGACCTGCGCCGCCGGTATGGGCCTGACGTTTGTATCGGGTACATTGGCTGCTACCTCAGGTATACCGAAGCACTTCGCCGGGCTTGCATCCGGTATCCTTAACACCTCGCAGCAGGTTGGTGGTGCCATCGGGCTTGCCATCTTGTCTGCAGTTGCCTATTCCACGATCAAATCAGATATGGTAACAGGTAGTATGCCGGCAGCAGCGCAGGTACACGGCTACCGAAGTGCTCTGCAGGTTGGATTCGGTTTGGCGCTGGCCGCGGTTGTGGTCGTTGCTGTGATTGTCAGGAACCAGAAGATTGATACCAAAGATGCTGTGACAGCGGCGTTATAATTGCCAGCACAAAAACTATGAAACTATTTCTGTCATCAGCCCGCATCCCAAATCAAGATGAGCAAAAAATACTCTTTGGCAAAAAAGACGACATTTCAGTTGTCATTGTACCCAATGCCTGGGACCCGTATTCGGAGGGTCGGCGTAATATTGAAACCGCAGCGATTATCTCGGAATTTGAGTCACAGGGCTACATCACTTCCACGCTCGACTTGGTGAAAAGTACCGAGGCGCAGCAAAAAGATGCGCTCGAGACCAATGACTTTCTTTGGATAACGGGCGGAAATTCATTTTATCTAAACTACCACGTCATGCACACCGGCTTTAATGTACTGGTCAAAGACGCACTGACGCGCAAGTTCGTATACGGCGGCGCCAGCGCCGGTGCAATCATTGCTGGGCCAACCTTGCATGGGGTAGAATACGCCGACGATCTAAACGATGCCCCAGAAGTTATCTGGGATGCTATGAAGCTCGTGGATTTTTGCATTACCCCGCACTGGGGCACGGAAAAATACCTGCCCGTACTCGAACAGATTCAAGCAACTCAGGCGCAATATGCTGCAAAAGTCATTACGCTCACAAATGACCAGGCAATAACCATCATCGACGATAAACTGATCGTACACTAACCCCAGCTCCATATTGGGGTCTCCTTTGTTCGTCGAATAGAGGATACCAGGGCTTGCGCACTAGTATCTAGACAAAACGGAGAAGACGCTAATGTCGAGCTGAGGTTAATATATTTCAGAATTTCCGCCTACGATATTGAAATATATAGCAATACAGTAATCTTCTTCACTGAATTAATATACGGATATCCGTTATGCTTCTATTAGCACCTTAAGAGGAGGGAGCACATATATGAGCATCATTTATATGCTGGTAATCGGCGGAATCGTTGGTTGGACCGCGGCTCGAATCATGGGCCGCGACGCCGGTATTCTAGTAAGTATCGTAATAGGACTCGTCGGTTCATTCATCGGCGGTCTGTTGTCAGTACTCATTACTGGCAGCAACCAGTCGTACTTGGCATTTAGCTGGGTCGGTTTGTTCTGGTCGCTCATCGGCTCAATCATACTGGTTGCAATTGCGGGCTCGATTGCCTCGCGTTCGAGACGCCATCACCATAGTATGTAGTCCGAGGTTTTAAGCGGAAGACCTCTCGCTTGTTTTTAACGCGAGAGGTCTGTATTTATTCATCTTCCTGTTCAGCTTTATCCAGATTTTCTTGATCGTCTGATCGCTGATACCTAATCCCTTCGTCTGGAAGTTGCGTCATACCACCCCCTACGTTGCGTACAAGCTAACGCCGTTTCATAGTAGGACGTTCAGGTATCTCAGCAGTGAAGCATCTTACTTGCGTAAGGCGAGTCGTTGTGCAGGTGAAGCTGCATCGGATAGGTCAGCCAGCAGTTCGTGCAGTTCGTTGGCCATATTCGTGCAGCCCTGCGCTCCGTGTGCGGCAGATTCTCG
>CAYVOS010000081.1:0-4369 GCA_964453515.1 uncultured Candidatus Saccharibacteria bacterium
TTCGACCGTGAAGCATGTCACCGCCAAAGAATAATGCGGTCGCTCGTTCACCGAGTGCACGAGTACGAATGTAATCGAGATACTTCGCAAGAATGTCGGGTCGAGCGGTGATTGATCCTGTCTGTAAATCACATAGCTCAGCAATGGTCATCCGCTGAGGTATGCTATGCGATTTTTCGTTCAGCACTTCATTCATGAAGGTGACGATATGGCGGCCATCGTCAGTACGAGTATGCATAGAAGCAGATGGCTCGGGAATACGGCGTCTGGTTGTAGTGAGGCGCCGAGAGACATCTCCACGAACGTCATTCCTGAGCCCTTTTGTACGCATGAAGTTCGCTGCTCGAAGTAACCCTCCAGTCGAAATCACCCAGCTGTCCTGGTTGCCTACACCCACCTCTTCCTGATTATGTTGAGTTACGAGCATGTCTGGTGTCTGTTCACCGCGGGCAGTCAGTTGCGCGACGGCCTCAACTGGAGTCTGCATATGGTTCTGGTACATCGGTTGCGGAGAAAATCCCATGTAATGTCGAACCCAGTCGGTGTACGTACGGCCCGTAGTCGATAATTGCAGGTTTACATCGTTAGTAATGATGATGTCGTTATTCTGCAGTTCTTTTGCACGCCTGAGCCACTCGGCATGGCTATCTGGAATTTTAGTGCCGCACTGCATAGCCTGATCGGCATTAAAGAGGACAAAGTACTCTTCAACCGAAACCTGTCCATCTGTCCTATCGGCCATCTCCTCAGCTGTGTAGAGCCTCCGACCTGCCCGCAAGCAGTATGGGAAAACCTGCTCTTCTTGAAATTGTCGATGCGTATTCCACTGTGGGTGTTGGCGCATCTTGTCTATTTTTGCCCAGTTGATCCCATCTTGAGATCTAGCATAGCCGTGCATTTTTCTAAAAGTTTCAACCGTATATTCTTCGGCGATTCGTCGATCATCATTACTCATGTTATAGACGACGGGCGTTCCAAGACTCTGCAGTTTTTCGAGCGCCTGTCTGGCGTATTTGAACTGAGCATCCATGCTAGCTAAGCCTGGTACAAGCGTTGCTCTTCTCGCTTTTTCTAAAAACTTGAAGTCTCCTTGCATAAAACCAGAGACTACTGCAACATCTGGCCTCATATCTTCGGGGAGTGAAGCAATCTGATCGATGGTGTCTTCATAAAAATCTACCGCAGCATCTTGATGGCCAATGAGCAGCTCAGACATATAGAGCACGTTCATCGCCGGGCGTCCCGAACTGATTTCAACCGTGTCCACATATCGATCGTCAGTTTCATACAAACTTCTCAGGTTTTGTGCATGCTCGGAAGGTCTACCAAGCAGTAGTTGTGCAGCGATTTCCGAGTTAGGGTTTGTTGGCTGCATTGTTACCTGTTCCGACATGTGTCTCCTTTGCTTAACTGCTAAGCTGGATTATCTTGCCGCACCTACGAATTAGCAGCCACTATCGGCTGACTCACAATACTTTGAGTCAAATGCGGAAGAGTCAATATATATTTAGTCAGTAAATACTGACTAAATTTGTTAGACGTTTAAACAAGTCGATGCTAAAATTTTATTGTAAGATTTCTAACAGTTTGGAATAGACATGGTGCGAATGGGAAGGTTGAGGACGGTGTGAACGATGGAATATCGATGCACCACATCCAAAGAAGTATCATCCTCAGCCTAGCTCGCACTTCTCCACTTAGATTCAGTGATCTACAACCTCCTCGAATTCCCAATAACACGTTTACGTATCATCTTAAAAAACTTACTGGTAGCGGTTACGTAGAACTTACAGAAACTGGCTATATTCCAACGAGAAAAGCGCTTAAACTTGTTGCTTATGGTTCAAATGAAAGTAGTCGAACGCGCACTCCGGGCCCGATAACGATGATATATGTCCAGAATAAAGAGGGCGAGGTACTTCTTCTTAATCGAAATCGAAAGCCATTTCAAGGATGGTATGGCATACCTGGCGGATGGATCCATTTGGGAGAAACTGCCGATGAAGCTGCCCAAAGAGAGTTGACCGAAAAAACGACATTAGTTTCAGATGGCAACCTTAGCGCGGCAGGGGTTATTGACCTTAAATATATTCAACAAGACACCAACGATATCTTTCTCCATGTCCTAGGGTTTGTCTATACACATCAGTTCACTGGTGACAGAGAGCAGCTGAACGATAAGGTGACCACCTACGGGCAGTTGTCGTGGTCTAAGTTTGGAAGAAACAATATCTTACCTGAAGTAAAACCCATACAAGCGCTCGTAGATAAAAATGAATATTCTTATACATCGGCTACATTTGTTGAACCGAGTGAAATACTAATCGTTTAAGATCTACTTTGTTTTTTGGAGTTCAGCGTGTGTTCGGTTTAGGATTTTTACCTCGACGTTAAACTTCATGATCGCCAAAGGAATCTCGATCAAGAATGCTGAAGCAAATGCTTCTAAAAATGGTTTACCTGCATGAGCGGTACCCATATCAAACCAGGCATCAGTGAGTAGTAACGTGGACGTTTTAGTTGCGGAAGGTACAAGCCACCTTGATTCAAAGTACGAAAAAATAGCGTTTAGCACCAGCACCAAGGCGATAGTAATATCTAGTCCGACCCAAGCCAGATCCCAGCGTCTCGATAAGTGTTTTGTCGGAAGTGTTAGCCCTATGTACGCCGTCCACGGGATGATGACGACTACCAGAACTCCGTACGCGGCCGCTACCCAATGGGGTAACTGGATAGAATGAGTTCGATTTCATAATTTATAAGCTTATAGCTTTTGTCATGAAACGAGCTGGGTTACGTTTCAATCTTTTTGAAACTGTAGACACCAAACGAAGTTAATACCACCAATGTTATGACGATGACGATGCCATCTTTGGCTAGCCCAAAGTGGCTCTGATTAATCAGGAGGCCTCGGAGTGCATCAACAGCGTAAGAAACCGGATTGACGGTAGCAATTATTTTCAACGCTTTTGGTACGTAATTGATTGGGAATAGTGCGCTCGATAAAAAGTACAGTGGGAAAATGAGGAACTGGTTGATGGCCTGAAAGCCTTGAAAGTCGTTCACGATTGCGGCTAGTCCGGCTCCAAAACATGCCAACGCATAGGCAAATAATGCTGCAACGACTAGTGCTACCGGCACCAGTGCCCAGTTATATGGTCTGAACCCCAACGCGAGTGAAAGGATGAACACGATAGTCGCCTGTACGGTTGTTGTCGTAGCACCCCCTAAGGCGCTTCCCGTTAATATGCGTAAACGGGAGACAGGTGCAACTAAGGTTTCTTTTAAGAATCCGAATTGTTTATCCCAGATAACATTAATTCCCCAGAAAATAGCACCAAAAAGAATTGTTTGCACAATAACTCCCGGGACTAAGAAATCAATGTAGTTGCCACCACCGGCGCGTTTGTAGATGGAACCAATGCCGTATCCAAGTGCCAGTAAGAACAAGAGTGGTTGGCCGACTGCGCCAATAAGTCGTGACCGAGAACGCAGGTATCGCCTAATTTGACGTAACCAGAGGATGTAGATTTCCATCACCGTATGCCCCTCCGAGATCGTGCACGCATGCGGAACGCTTCACGCGCGTCAACTGCTTCATCACGTAAGTTCTTACCGGTCAGGTTTAAGTATGCTTCCTCAAGGTTCCTGGTGCTGGTTTGCTCCACCAACTCTTTTACCGTACCTGCCGTGATAATTTTGCCGTGGTCGATAATTGCGATGCGGTCTGCAACGGCCTCTGCTTCTTCTAGGTAATGCGTCGTAAAGAATATGGTCATATCCTCTGACTTGTTGAGCTTTCGGACGTGGTCCCATAAGAGGTTTCTCGTTTGTGTATCGAGACCAATGGTTGGCTCGTCCAAAAACAGTATATGTGGGTGGTGCAACAAACCTCGGGCGATTTCGAGCCGACGTTTCATACCCCCAGAGAAGGTTTTGACGTAACTATCTTTACGGTTCTCTAATTCAACGAGCTGCAAAAGGTCCAGGATCCTTTGCTTCATTTGCTTGCGGTCGATGTGGTATAGCACCGCATGAAGCTCCATATTCTCATAGGCCGTTAGTTCATCATCAAGACTTGGATCCTGGAAAACGATTCCGAATGCCCTACGCGCTGCGTCCTGTTGCTTGATGACATTGTGGCCTGCAAGAAAAATAGTGCCAGAGGTGGGCTTTAAAAGTGTAGTAAGCATTTTTATGGTAGTACTCTTACCTGCGCCATTTGGGCCGAGAAACGCAAATTTTTCGCCCCGCTGAACTGTGAAACTAATATTGTCTACGGCGACAAAGTCACCAAACTTCTTCGTTAGATCGCGTACTTCGATTACTGCTTCAGCCATTGTTAGTATTAATTGTAACGCCTTGATGT
>CAYVOS010000082.1:0-4367 GCA_964453515.1 uncultured Candidatus Saccharibacteria bacterium
CGAGAGTATACCCATGCGTCAAGGAGAAGATAAAATGGGCGCAGTCTCGCCCGCATCCGTTGCGCTAAGTGTGGCAAAGCAATGCGAGATGCCGATGCCAACATGATGGTTGGGGTCTTAATCGGTGTGCATCAGTATATAAATGCTAAGATTATGATATGGCCCAACATCAACACAAAGTAAATAACTTTGAGGACTATTCAAGCGGCAGAGTAATCTACGGCGGATCAGGTGCAACCAATTTTCCAGTGCGACTCAGTAATCAGATTTTTGAACTTTGCGTAAACTACTTAACTTCAAAAGGGGTCAAGGTGCCTTATGCAATTTTTGACCCTTTTTGCGGTTTCGCCTATACGCTCACGACGTTGGGTTTTATATATGGCTCCCAGATCAAACAACTTTATGCATCAGATGTTGATAACAAGAGCGTAGAGTTTGCCGCCAAGAATCTAGCGCTGTTAACCAGTGAGGGCATAGATGGACGCATCTCAGAACTGAAAGACCTGATCAGCAAATTTGGCAAAGATTCACATAAGGAAGCATTAGTAAGCGCTCAGAGGTTAAAGCACCAAACCCCTATGCAGATAGAAGTAGACTGCTTCAACCATGACATATTGTCCCAAACTAAACTCCCAGATAACGTACGGAATATCGACCTCGTTATAGTCGACTTGCCATACGGTCAATTAACCGGATGGAAAAGCGTCAATGAGCATTCTAGTAATTGCCAAGTTTTCCTTGCACATATCAAAGATTGTTTGAGCGAACGCGCTGTAGTCGCTATTACTGCAGATAAAAAACAATCTATTGAGCACATGGGATATGAGAGAATAAAAAAGTTCAATACCGGCAAACGAAAGACAGTCCTACCTCAAAAAATCACTTAGCAGTAGCGTGTTTTAGTATCTCGTCGGCTACGCTTTTCGTAGGGAGGGTACCATCAATTACTATTGCACCTGCCTTAGTGCTGTAAGCTACAAACCGGCTATTCCAGTCGAGTAGTTTTAGCAATGCGGGTGAGCCATCAACCCATGTTTCCGGTTCCCTCGGCCGTAATCGGCTCACCAACGTATCGCTATCAGCGTAAAGAGCAAAACGTAGATCAAATAAGTCATAGAACTCATGCTCGTTATACGCTCCACCACAAAAAAATACGGGCTCAGAGCCACTTTCAGAAATGAGCTTCTTGACCATACCTTGATCCCATAACCAGCTGTGTGCCTCAAGCCAAGCTTTGGTGAATGGTTGAGGAGGTAGATCGACTACTTTCTTTCCGGTTTTGTTATTGAACCAGCCGCTGAAGCCTGGCTCAAAATCGGTCTCTATAACTTTAAAGCCACGCTTTTGGAGTTCTCGCCCTACGGTGCTTTTGCCCGACCCCGATGGCCCGGAGATTAAGTATGCAGGCATGTTACCCGACCTGCTTAGAATATTCGTACATTACTATTGCAGCTGAAGATGCTGCGTTAAGTGAGCTAGCGGTGCCGTGCATTGGGATTAAGGCAATACCATCAGAGATTTCTTTCCACTGTTTGCTGAGTCCCCATGTTTCATTTCCGATCACGGCTATAGTCGGCTGCCGTAAGTCGTAGCTCCACAAGTTTTTGTCACCATCTTCGGATAAGCCAATCGTAGTAAAGGTTTCTTTTTGCTGATTTTCCCACAGCTGTACGTCCTTGGGACTTTCAACGGTAACAACGGGTACGGCAAAGAGCGATCCACGACTTGCTCGGATTGACTTAGGGTCAAAGATATCGGCAGAATGGCCGGCAATAATGACCATTGCGGCCCCGAGAGCGTCTGCCGATCGAACTACAGCGCCAATATTGCCAGGACTTTGAGGCCTGTCGAGCAGTAGAATAAACTTACTTTTTAAATCGCTTGATTTGAGCTTGGATAATGAAATATCTTTGTTCATGACAATCACTATCAGCTCGGGTATTGATTCATTCTTCTCACCTAAAGATTTCATCATTTCAGGCGACAACTCATAGTGCTTACAACCTGACTGTTCCGTGATAATGGTATACGCCCAATCAGATAGCTTACCTGACAGAAAAAGCACAGAGTCAATCTGCCAGCCATTAGCAATCGCCGCATTAATTGGGCGAACACCTTGCACGATAAACCTCTTGCTCTGTAAGCGTTTATTCCTATTAGATAGCAAAGATTGCCACTGGTTAGACAAAACGTTTGGGCGAGTTACTCTAGTAGCGTTCATTAACGAAAGTATATCGTAAAAGCTGTTTTCTTCCGAAAACAGCTCAAACTACCAAGCAAGCTTAGTAATTTCCTTTATATAGCTACACGCCATGCAGTGTTCGCTCCTCTTCCCAAATCTTTGCGATGATGCCTTCTTGCCTCAGCATTTCGGCTGTCGTGAACCGTATGCGTATCTCACCATCATCGGCATAGGTATCTTCAATTAGTTTCTTGGTTGCTCGCTTAGCGTAGATCATATCAGTTGCGCTAGAGCAGACAAGCAAAACAATCGGCTGCGGGTCGTCGCCCTCCCATTCTTGGTCGTCAAGGTAGGCGACGTAGGCTTTGAGCCTTCGACGCATGCGGTAGCGTGGCAGGCTGGCGTCAAACACTTCAAGCAAGTAGTTGGCTGTAACATCGCCTTGTTTGTTTTGCTTTACAATACACAAGTTTGGACGCAACACTTCATGTTCTGCAAGAAAGTGGTAGTCGTGATCAGGATCAATGTACTTAGCTTCAGATGCCCAGGAGTAGCTCGGTATTCCAGAGGCCGTTTGGTTGGATACTTTGAGCGTTAAGCAACAGCTTGCCACAAGCAGGCTACGGTCAATGAACGTTCGACTGCGGTTGCCATCTTTGTAGCGCTTTCTGATTTCTTCAATTGGGTATTCATCGAGTGATCTCATGTAGCGTATGGCGTTGAGACTGAGGTAATAAATTGCTGGCTTTGTTTTTCCAATGAAGTCACTTGAATATATCCACTCAATGTATTGCTTCTCACGTAAGTCTTTAAGCCAGGCTAGTACCCTTCGTTTATCTTGATGGTTTAATGCTTGTTGCAACTGTATTCTGTCTAGGTATCGGTATGTATAGAGTAGCCGTAATATGTCTTGTTGCTTCTTCGTTATGTCCGGTATTTTCATGATGTATAGGTAGTTATGCAGATATAGTAGTTTATAGATATGACGTCAGTTATTATTCTTAGCCAACCCCACCTAACCGTATATTTATAAAGTAGGTGCTACAAATTAACATACGATAACACCTAAGGTAGTGCAATATATTGTCACCGCCCGTGGGGACATTTGAATAGCCACCAAAACGGTCGGCATGAGACACAATTGTAGGGGAGGACTATACTAGGGATATGCCTAAAGATAACGAAGAAATCCGTAAAAGCATTAAAGCCTATGAGCAGGCGCTGTCTGAGTCAGAACGTAACCCAAATGCTGAGTCTGATATTAAGTCAGCTATTTTACGCGCTGGGCAGCCACTTGAATCAAAGCCCGGAAAGCCGCGACGTGCCGGTAGTTATAGCGAAAAACAAACTCGTTCACATAGAGCTGAAGATACTTCGGACTCACACAGTGATACGTTCCATCAATAGAGCGCTTTAGCTGACCCCAAAAACCTTCAATGGTATTGGTGTGGACACCGGATTTTACGTATTCAAACTTGCTGTGGTTTACGAACTCATGCATAAAATCACGTTTGACGCGTGAGTAGATACGACTGTCGTCAGTGTGCAGAGTTGATCCGGGTATTATGTTGGCTCGCAGAAAAGGCAAGGTAACAGTCGCGTCAGCCTGCTTAGTTGCGAACGCTTTAACCTGGCCAACGTCTTTCTTCTTTTCAACAATGCCTACGACCGCAGTTTTATTGGCAAACTTACGATCCTGTCGGGCCTTTCCACCAATGTATGTTTCGTCGGCCTCAACAGTGCCCGATAGAGGGCTACCACCCTGCTGCATCATCGTACGGATTTGCTTAGCCATACGCCAAGCAGTTTTGTACGTAACACCGAGATGCCGTTCTAGCTCTTTGGCACTAACACCGTTTTTGCCAACCCCAAATAGATAAATAGCATAGAACCACTTGGTGAGCGGCGTTTCTGACTTATGGAAGATGGTATTCGCTAGAGGACTTAACTGATAACCGCAGTCATTGCATGCATAGCACTTACGGCCACGGACACGATAGTAGCGGGGATTCACTACACCACAATGAGTACAAGCAGCAAGTTTGCCGTAGACTTGGCCAAACATGTAGTCCAGGCAGGTGTCATCATCAGGGAATTCTAGATGAAATGTGTCGATGGTGTAGCGTGGAGCTTTCATACTTTAAGTATATCTAATCTGTACCTTGACGTCAAGGGATAGTCGCGT
>CAYVOS010000083.1:0-4332 GCA_964453515.1 uncultured Candidatus Saccharibacteria bacterium
ATTACCTTTATATTGTGGCTTTGATAGGAAGTACCCGTCGTGCTCGTCGCGTATCACACCGCCAATTGGAGACGTATTGAAGAGCTTTTGTTCTACAGCCGCAACGGTACTTACCAGGCGTGGGTCGTCAAGTGGCAATTTTGCAAACATGTATGGTCCATACATGTTGGAGATGTCTAAGATATCGTCGTATTCCAGTGTTCCGTCATCTTTTAGTAAGAACCCCTTTCTGAAAAATCCGTCCGGGTGATAAAGCTTATCCAGATTTTTGCGCATGCCTGCTGCTGCGCGCCGCCACTCAACTGAATCCGCTTGACTACGGTCAAGCTCATTAGCTAGATTCGCCGCTGCTTCAAGTGCCGCAATCACCACGCAGACAGTATACGTTGAAGTGGAAAACTTCTGCTCCCAAAGGTCATAGCTTGCATGCGGTAAACCGGTACTATCATCAACAAAGTTAGCCATGAAGTTTGTGCAAGGCGCTATAAAACTGTCAAAAACATTTTCAATGTACTGACGGTCTTTGCTCGCTTCAAAATATTGCCCAATCATAAATATGACACTGGCAGTTTCATCTTCTTGGATTGCTAATTCCTTACTTCTACCGTGTACTAATGGGTGCCAAGTGCTTCCAATAGCGCGGTCAGGCTGATATTTGTGCATGAGGTACCCGTCACGATGCCGAGTATCCCGGGCAAAATCAAAAAACTTAATCGCTTCATCATATTGACCAAGACGAATCAATGGCCATACGGCATATGCGGCGTCACGGGGCCAGCAATAACAGTAGTAGTCACGCCCATAATTAAAGATACTTGAGTCACCACTAGCTAAGATTGAACCACGTTCGTCGCAATGTGCCTTAATAATGAGCATGCTCTTTTTAAGTGCTCGGTGTTGGTCTCTGCTGAGAGTTTTTAACTTGTCGCGCTGTGGCTTCAGCCATGCATACCAATGTTGTCGCACTTTCTCCAGCCGCTTCTCGACGTCATAGTACTTAAGATGGGTATGTACCACTTGCGCATCGCTTTGGCTTTCAGCGGCCACAATCCAATAATCTACGCCAAACTGTTGGCCGGCTTCAGCTTCTTTCCGGAAGCGAATGACACTATCAACACCGCCATGTTCTACCGCGTTATTAGTAAGATTACCGTCTTCAGCATCAAGAAACGTACCAGCCTTACCTTCGATCCCATAATTACCGACCGCATACTGGTCGAAATCTTCACCACCAGACATCTTCCCGGCAACAAGAAGACAGCACCGCCCCTTGTAATCTAAGATATAGTGATCGTCGGGTACATACATTGCGGTATCGGCTCGCCCAGCACGGGAAATCTGGAACATTTGATGCATAAACAAACGAATATCACGTTTATGGTCAGCGTTATTGGTAATGAGCGCGATACGGATAAGTGCGTTGAATTGAGTATCAACGAAATCACGGAACTGCAGCGTTAGCTGAAGTTCATCCGATTTCATAGAGATATCACTAACCAGTGCTTCATCGTCAAAGTTAACGTCTATCTGCCATGAACCATCGTTAGTCCACTTGAAGACGCCATCTACCCAAACGCCAATCTTATGTTGCGTACTACGCGCGGTCGTTAAGTTGTCCAAACCAACATACGGATAGTAAAAGTCATGAACTAATCCATTTTCATCGAGCCCTACAAAAAGCTGCCCATTACTCAGTACGACCGGCCTACCCATTGCTTATACTGTATCACCCATTTTGCTTAAGCGATAACGTAAATCATGGTACGCATTCATAAAGTTAATGTAAGCCTCGTATGGCGACTGGTATGGGCTGAAATAGGCGTGGATATCGCCATCACTAAACCATTTAGTGCACATGTAGTAAAAGTGGTCAGACGTTTGCAGACGACGCCAATCTTCAATTAACATCAGATCGCCAGTACCACAAATTTTGTCTTGCAACGCATAGAGACTTAAGATTGCACTCTTTTGCATTGAGTTACCGAGCCAGGCACTTAAATCCCGTTCGGTATCAGCCCATGTGACGGTTTGAGGTACATCAATTTGATCCTTAGCTTCAAATGCATCGACCGCTTCCGAGACTGTCATAAACGTATGGCCTTCTGTCTTCAACCACTCTTTTGGCAAGTGGGAAAGGAAATCAAATATACCGGTGTCATGCCATTGGTGTTCGCCAAAGGTCTCGTAGTCCATAAACAAATCGAAATTGGTAGCATTGTGATCTTCGCTTAGCCAGTGCGAGAACTTATCTGCAGTAAGTGGCCACTCGGCCCAATTTCGATCACCAAACCGAAAGGCAATATCGTCGCTTAGCTTATAGCTTTTCATGAGTAAGCGGATGTTCTCGGTGTAAGCAGGGCGGTAGACGAAGTTAGGGCTACGCCAGCCGAGTACTTTATCCCAGCCTTCGGCTAGGATGCCTTTATATCCGGCTTTATCTGCCCAGTAAGCAAGGTCATTGTTGTACGCTAGCTCGGTATTTCGGAAGACTTTTGGCGTTTGATCAAATAGCTCCTCAACTTTTTCACGGTGCATTCGCACTTGTGTCTCAAATTCTTCGCGTGAGTAAAAGAACGCTAAACTATGATGGTACGTTTCACCTACAATTTCTACCTGACCGGTTGCAACCAAATCGACAAAAGATTGTAGTGCCTCAGGCGACCACTTTTCTAATTGTTCTAGCACTGTTCCAGTAATTGATAGGCTAAGCTTAAATTCAGGGTTTGCTTGCAGCAGTGCAAGCAGCTGTCGATTCGTAGGTAAATATGACTTCTCGGCCACCTTATGGATCACCCGTTCATTGCTCTCCCGTGAATCATAC
The DNA here is from genome assembly GCA_964453515.1 of uncultured Candidatus Saccharibacteria bacterium. Lineage (GTDB taxonomy): Bacteria > Patescibacteriota > Saccharimonadia > Saccharimonadales > UBA4665 > JAICLK01. The sequence goes on from CAYVOS010000083.1 coordinate 2,822, forward strand.
GGTGCATCAAAGTAGTTGTGCTGCGATGCAGTGTCAAAGATAGTATAGTGGCGGATGCGGTAGGGTTGATGTACGTGCAAGTACAGGACAATCGCCTTGGTCATACAACCGCTCCCATCTTGTGTTTTTTGTAGGTAGACAGTAGTTTCTCGGCAGACTCATCCCAGCTAAAGTTCCGGAGCTCATTATATGATTGAACGTGCAATTCATCACGCAGCGCATCGTTATTAAGCACGCCAGCCATTTTGTTCGCCATCTCATCAACATCCCAAAAATCTACTTTAAGCACATTCCGGAGCACTTCGCTCACGCCGGATTGCTTGGAAATTAGCGCTGGAGTGCCATAGCCAATCGCTTCGAGCGGCGTTATCCCAAACGGCTCAGATATGGACGGCATAACAAATATGTCACCAATCGCAAACGCGTCACGCCAGTTTTTGCCGCGCTGAAAGTCAGTGAAGAGTACTTTGTCACCTATCCCAAGATCAGCAGCCAGTGAAATTAGTTCATAGTATTGTTCACCAGACCCAACAATCAACAAGAATGACTTCGGTGCATACTGAACAGCTTTGGCATATGATTGCAGGAGATTCACTAGACCTTTTTGCACCGATAGACGTCCGACATTCACCACTACTCGGTAGCCCAACGACTTCATAGCATCCAGATAACGATAGGCATTATTGCCGTCTAATGGCGCTAAGTCACTCGGGTCGATACTGTTATGAATGACCTCAATCTTGTCGGCTGGGATACCATACTCCCTTACGATGCCATCTTTAGTATGCTGACTCACCGCGATAATGTGATCTGACATCATTAGTGAGACCGCTTCAATTTCACGAACGATAGGATTGCCGCCGTAAGGTTGTCCCGAGCGATCGGCTTCAATTGAATGGATGTGTATGATGAGAGGCTTACCACTAACCATCCTAGCCCGCAGACCCGCACGGCACGTCAACCAGTCATGAGCATGGATCACGTCGAATTCCGCAAGCTCAGCAATCTTTCCAACGGCTTCTTCGTAAATAGCGGACTGGCCAATCATATCAACCCACTGGACTTCTCCGTCTTTCGTGATGTACTTAAAGCTATCGTAGGCAATGCCGCTCTTTATGACTTCGGCAACGTGTTGCGGATGAGCCGCATTTATTTTCATAAAATCGATGTTGTGTTCGGCAGTGTAGGGCAGAACAAACTCAATGTCCACGCCTTTTTTTGAGAGAGCTTTAGAGAGCTGGTAACAGGCCATACCCAAGCCACCGCTGTTGTGTGGAGGTAATTCCCACCCAAGCATTAATACCTTCATTGCCCTCTGATATTTCTTTAGCGTACTTATTTTGATTCCATTAAATTATATCTTCTAAAAAGAATAAGCACAATTGATTTGTGTCACTGTGAATTTCTACGAAAATTTTATATAATTGCAGTTTCCGTTTTCTATTCGGAGCCTAAATTAACCCCAGCTCGACCTAAGCAACCGACGCCGTCAGGCGTAGGTCTCTGCCAAG
>CAYVOS010000084.1:0-4266 GCA_964453515.1 uncultured Candidatus Saccharibacteria bacterium
TGACGTATCGTTAAAGGTGACCGTGGTTGTACCGCTTGCCGGACTTGATTGGTCGAGCGCGTCAACCTGGTAGACTACCAGATCGTTCTTACCGCTAAATAGTTCGACCTGCAGCGAATAACTCCCGCTGGCACACATAACCGAACCGACAAAGACCCCGTTTGAGAACACTTTAACCATCAGGTTGCCTGCACAAAGTCCGCTAACGGCAATGGGGATATTATTAAATACCGTACCGTTTGCCGGGATAGTGATTGACGGTGCAGTCGAAGGTGGTGGAGCAAGAATTTCACCCTGCACACCGGTTGAACCGTTCTGGGGGTTTTGTGATGAACCAAGCGCCGTAACAGGAGATGTTGCACCGAATATAAGCAACACGCTCATGATAACAAGCTTCGCGAACTTACCTGGTTTTAAGTTGTTTGCACTCATGATGCTGGTTTATATATTCAAGACCTTGTCTACGATTATAACTTAAAAACGCTTACGTTATAAGTAGTAATAAGCTCCGCTTTCTTGCGGAGCTTATTGAAATACCAACCGTTACAAGTTTTTTACTTCTTACTACTCCTTGAGATACCCATCCTAATTGCATTTCGGATGTACGTTCGGAGGAAGACGATACCCAGGATAATAACTATTAGAACAACCGCCGCGATAACCATGGCCGCGACTGGCACTATATAGAATGTAGTTTGCGCGCTTAAGAGTTGTCCGGTCGTTCCATAACCAAAGTTCCCTTCAAGCGTGTATTTACCAAGGCTACTTAAACCTGTCAGCGGTGTCGAGAATCGTCGGATACTGTCAGGCAGAACATTACCAAGCGGTTGGGTATTGTTTATTTCATAGGTTTCTATAATTTTATTGCCTTTTTTGAGCAAAATCTTACCGAAGGGCTCTTCCTGCAGGTTACCAGTATTATCGAAACGTACGACAGCATTTAAATTCTTGTTATCTGTGAAAAAGACACTCGGACCTTCCAGGGTATTTGTCTGTGTATTCATACGACGGACATCAAAACTTGCGATACTTAGCTGCTGTGTCACCGGACCAGGTACGGTTACAATGACGAGCGAAGCAACACTTGCGGCCAGGTTAACGTTCTTATAAGAACTTACCGATGTCGGCATAAAGCGCACTGCGCCAAAGTAACCCCCGCCTGCGACACCCTTTGGAATCGAGATGGTAACCTTAACATCCTTGGTAGCCTTAGCCGCAAGCGTAAAGTTACCAATTGGTGACACATATTCTTTCAGACTGTGACTCGGAGCTTTTTCGCCATTCAGTAGAATTGCTGGCGTACCCGACTCATCAGTGCCAGCTGTAAAATCATCAACCACGCCTGAAAGTGACGTTGGCTGAGACGTCAGGTTCGTTACATACACATCAATCGTCTGACTCGAACCCGGGTTGATGGTCAAATCTGTACGCACTGGAGATATACGTAACCCGTTACCGCCCGAGGTTGAAGCTGAACTTGTTGGCGCAGCCATTGCCGGAACGGTACTCGAAAACAATAATGCGGCAGCAGTTATCAGCAAACTTGCCGAGGCGTAAGCTTTACGTCGAAACATTTATTTTTCCCTCTATTAATTAGCTTGAGTATATAGTACCAAAACACAAGCGCTTATACAACGAAGACCTGACCCACACTCACTTTCTGCTAACTAAGTAGAAAGTGAGTGTGGGTCAGGCTCGGGCGGTATGGATGAGCGGAGAGGAGTACAATCCGGATGTTAACTGTTTACAGATTTAGAGAAACAAAAAACGACCGATTGGTCGCTTACTACTTTGGGGTGAATCGAAGGAACTGCTGGCGTCTGGGTTGGGCTGCGTGGGGACGCGGCTTTGTCCCAGCAGACGCCAGACAGCTCCCTCTAGGGCATTTTTGCATCGTTGGTGGTCGCACGGAGGCGGCCAGTACGATGCTGGATGCCCACCTGGTGTGCTGCTCCGCGAGGCTCAGTGATAATGGTGGGTGTCGCGGCGTAAATCACCTCGCCGCACTCACACTCGTAAGGAATCTGTGGGTCGCTCCATGGCACAAAGGGGTTGGAGTTCCTGCTCCTGTCGATCTCTGGCCACGGATCTTCTCTTATGGTCATGATTCCTCGAATCTCTCGACGTACAGCGCGAACCGATGCCCAACTAACGGTTTGCCAGGGTTAGACTTATTTCGAGGCTTGTGCCTAATTGGCTATATGTACTTGCGTAGGACGGCAGGCTGATCTTTAGTGTAAGCTCAAGCACTGCGGCTAGACCGCTAAAGGAATCCCAGAGCCTTACAGTCATCTAAAAAGACTTGGACATCGGAGTCATCGAGCGAGTCACGTACCATTGTTACCCACTGTAGGTTAAGTTTTGCCCAATCTAGATATCGTTTGCGAGCTATATCCGTGTAAAAGTAAATTCCCTGATCCAGTAGCGGCTGCTGTTCACGAAGGATTCGATCTGCCCATTTGCGTAGATCGACTTTTGTTTCGGAGATAAAACGTGAAGACAGTATCATTGGACCTACAGGTAACACTTTGAATAGGGCGTCAGCATCTGATAGCGCCTTAGCCAGATTGGATATATCAGCGTCTCGATTTTCTGTAGAGGATTCATGCACTGTCTGTTCAATGGACTCTATTTCTGATGGCGAGTAACCTGCTTTTTCTAATTCTTTAATGCGCAGAATTTTCCCATCGTCAACTGCACTTGTTGTGTCTACGATGTAGTTTAAATCGTGGGTTAGCGCGGCCGCCTCTAGCAGTTCTAGATCAACCTTAAACTCAGCTGAGAACTCAAGAGCCTTACGAGTAACAAAGGTGATGTGGTGCCAACCATGGAAAAGCAACTCCTCTTGATGCGACGCATACAGTTCTTTCAAGTTTTTGTATAAAAGTTTATTACGTAAGGACTGCATAGCGTAATTCTACTATAATAATATGGTCAGCATCTACCTAAATTCTGGTCATTAGTAGGACACTACCTACCTTCAGATAATGCCTTTCTCTTCCGCTAACTGTACTTAGTTAGCAGAAAGTGAGTGTGGGTCAGAACGAAGACTACAGATTATAATGAACCTCCCCGAGCTCACGCTCGGGGTATCATCTCGTTCAAACTAAAGACCTCTTGCAAAATAAACCCGTAATCTCCTAATCTAGTAGTAGTGTGAGGTAGCCGTCAGGCTGCCTTTTGCTTGCAAAACAAAAAGAAAGAACCACGGTATGCTGACGTTCACCAAGCTGTCCAAGAAACCATCACAAGTACGAGCCTTCACCGGACTGACTCCCACTGAGTTCCAGGAATTCGCCGGTATTTACCGGCCGCTGTGGGAAGAATATCGTCTGGCCTTACACAAGGCTGACCGCAAGCGAGCCGTAGGCGGCGGACGCCGCCTGAGCTTGCCCGGCTTTAACGACCGCTTGCTGTGTTTTCTGGTGTACGCCAAGTTGTACTGTACGTACGACCTGCTCGGGTATCTGTTCGACTGTGATGCTGCAACTGCTTGCCGGACAGTCGCTGACCTACGTTCGGTGGTCGGTGACAAGTTGCTGGTCAACCGGGCGGGCAAGCGTATCCGTACCATTGACGAGCTACTGCAGGTCCATCCTGAGTTGGGAGAGGTGCTCCTGGATGTCACCGAACAGAAGATCCCTCGTCCCAAGAACAAGAAGAAGCGTAAGAGCCACCATTCCGGCAAGAAGCAGGCCTTCACACTCATGACCCAGGTGCTGACAGACAAAGACAGCTTCATGCTCCACGTGAGCCCACCCACGGCCGACAGGCGACACGACGTCACGCTCTTCAAGAAAAGTGCCGTACCAAAGTGGCTTGCCAAACACCAAGACAAGATACAATGCCGGGCCGATGGTGGCTACGAAGGCATGAGCAAACAGTATCCGGACATCCGGATACTGACGCCCGTCAAACGGCAACGCAACAAATCCGAGCTCACCAAACAAGAGATACGGAGCAACAAGCGTCACAGTAGCAAACGGATACCCGTGGAGCACAGCTTTGCTGGCGTCAAGCAGTTCCAGCTCCTCGGTCAAACCTACCGAGGCAAAGAGAAAGACTACAAACGCTACTTCGCTGCGGTTGCTTCCGTGAGAAACTTTCGGATGTTAGTGCGAGCTGAGCAACCAGCAACCTAAGCTACGAAACAGCAACGGGCACTGGCGTGCCCGTGCAGGATTGGGGAAGTGTTATTTTGCAAGAGGTCTTAACTTCATGTTAGTTTGTCCAGCATCTTCCTTACCCTGGTTTTCAATGTATCGT
>CAYVOS010000085.1:0-4252 GCA_964453515.1 uncultured Candidatus Saccharibacteria bacterium
GAGATTTTAGCTGTCTGGTGGTTGGCTGAGCACCCTCTTAGGCACGTGATGAATTGGGTGAGCATCCTGGCGGTTTTGCAATTGGTCTCAGCTTTAGTATTGGCTGTCTCAGCCTATCGCCAATTTAAGATATCTCAGCCTATTACGGTAAAGAAATCGTATGCTGACCGAGATTTGCCGAGTCTTACTGTTGCGATTCCGGCGCGGAATGAGGACCAACAACTTGAAGAGTGTTTGCAAACAGTGCTCGGCAGTGATTATCCGAAATTAGAAGTTGTAGTGCTCGATGATTGTTCTCAGGATAAAACCTCCCAGATTATCAAGCAATTTGCACATGACGGTGTGCGTTTTATACCTGGTGAAGCTCCAAAAGATAATTGGTTAGCAAAGAATCAGGCGTATGAAAAGCTAGCGCAAGAAGCGAGCGGAGAACTTATACTGTTTTGTGGCGTAGATATTCGATTTACTGCAAAGAGTATCCGCCAACTTGTGATGATAATAAAAACTAAACCAAAACGTATGCTTTGTGTATTGCCGCTGAATAGTCGACCGAGACTTTCATTTGTGCAATCTATTAGGTATTTCTGGGAGCTAGCTCTTCCAAGGCAAATGTTAAGTAGGCCGCCAGTCCTAAGCTCTTGCTGGCTGGTAGAGACAGATTTTCTGCGTAGTCACGGTGGGTTTGCGGCAGTCAATAGTTCGATAACGCCAGAGGCTTATTTTGCACGCTGTGCAACGCAAGAAGATGCGTATAGCTTCATGCGGAGCACTAACCAAGTGAGTGTAGTATCAGTAAAATCAACCATTGAGCAAAGAGAAACAGCCGTGCGTGTTCGTTATCCGCAGGTGCATCGACGACCGGAAATGGTATTGTTGACAGCTCTTGCAGAACTGTTTTTACTGTTCATGCCGTATGTGATGATGGTCGTAGGGTTATGGGGAGTGTTCGGTGCCCTACCAGAGGCTGTGTTTGTTCTCTGTTGTACGTTCCTCACGGCAACGTATCGAAGTATTACATATGCAACTTCTCTCAAAAACAGTTGGTATCTATCGCCACTATTTCCGCTAATCGTGCTCATAGATATCGGACTATTGCATTATTCAATGATGCAGTACGAATTCTCTACAGTTGAGTGGAAAGGTAGGAATATCTGTATCCCGGTCATGCAAAGGACAGTAAAGTCGCCTAATGTTTAAATACATTATAAGGTAGGTTCAAAAGGAGTTGCATGATTAATCCATCGCCTGCAGAAGAACCCTCAAAAGATTCGTATCGGTATTAACACCAAAGATTTGAAGAAATTACGGTTTGGCTTAGATTGCGGTATTGCAGCTGGTACGACAGTAACTGGCAGATCGTTGGCAAGATATGATGGAAGCTTACCGTATTTTTCGACTGACGAAATAGAGGTACCTGAGTTAGCTGAAGACACTCACTATTTTGATTTCAAAGTCGTTATCCTGCACGAAATGCGTAAATGACCTATCCGAGCCGAAATTGAACTAACGCGGACATATGCACGACAATCTGGTAAACCATACCCAGCAAGTTACGCGAACTGCTAACACGTTCCCTGGGGGTTGCTACTTGGTTACTTTAGGTTTGGAATCTCAATCGTAAAAGTTGATCCATGATTTAGCTTGCTCTCAACCGAAATATTCGCATGGAGCAGCCGAGCTAGCTTCATAGTAACGTACAAGCCAAGCCCTGTGCCGTTGGTTTGTCTCGTTCGATAGTCTTCGCTTCTGAAGAATTTGTCGAATATCTTTTCCTGATCGCCCTTGCTTATACCGATGCCGGTGTCGCTTACCGTAAAAATAATACCAGTTGCGTTAGGTTTTGCGCCAAGCATCATACTTCCCTTTTCGGTGTACTTCAGCGCATTGGTAATAAAATTCTGCAAGATTTCTCGTACATAAAGTTTACTTGACTGCAATAATTCTAGACGTGGGTCTAATTCAGTCTTAATCTCTAGGCCTTTTGCCGTCGCTTGGTCACTATACGCACTGGCTAATTCCATAACGAGGTCATGGGCATTGATAGTTTCAATATCTACTTGGAGTTTACCGCGTTCCGCTCGGCTCAAGGTCGCAAGGTCGTTAATCATGTCAGCTAAGAAGAGGATCTGCTTGTGGGCGTCATCCAGTGTCTGCTTGATTTGTTTGATATCGGTGGTTTTGTCAACAATAAACTGCGCGTTAGAAATGTTACCTTCAGCAATCGCGATCGGCGTACGAAGTTCATGGCTAACTACACTGATGAATTCATCACGCTCTTCTTCCAGTGACTTTTCGCGAGTAATATCTCGAAGCTGTAACACGTAGCCACCACCATTGCCGTCACGACCATACCCTTGGTACACCGGGGCAACATTCAGATATAAATTGATGAAACTGTTATCTTCGTATTTTAGACGCAGATCTCGATTGGTTGTCTCGGTTTTAACGTTTTTTATATATTCTTCTATATCTACCGGTTGGTTGTTCTTGTCGATAGGCTGTAATACGGTGCCGATGTGGTGTCCATCAATTGATCTGTTGAGATCGAGTACGTTTAAAGCGGCGCCATTATATAGTGCAATTTTAAAGTGTCTGTCGAGAGCGATTACTCCGTCAGCCATGCTGTTAATGAGGCTAATCAGACGACTATGTTCGAGGAGTGGCCGGATAGTGTGTTGGCCACGCAAGCTGGTCTTCATATAGCCTTATTATGCCACAACCATGAGCACTTAGGTACCAACTACTGGTCGAAATTTCTTAATTTCCCTACGAAGCTTTCTTGCTTCCGGTAGGTGCTTTTCGAATTCTAACCAAAAATCCGGTCCATGATTGAGTGCCCGGGTGTGTGTGAGCTCATGTAACACGACGTAGTCAATTAACTCCCAAGGCAGCTGTATAAGAAACAGATTTAAGATAATATTTGTTTCATTGTCGCAGCTACCCCAGCGGCTACTAAGCCGCTTGATGCTTGAACTTTTGTAAGTAAAACCATGGGCAGTAGCGAGTATTTGCAAGCGCTGTGGCAAAAGTCGTTCGGCCTGCACGCGAAGTGCTCGAATTGCCGCACGCTCAGCAATTAACTGCACTTCTGTATCATCGAAGTCTATATAATCCGGATGAGTAATGCGAACTTGCGGGCCTTGTACCCGAGCGGTGATACGTGAGACTGAGGGGTCGCCTATAAAAGCAAGATGATGGGATTTTCCTACTGCTTGTCCGTCAGAGAGTATCGTGGAGGTACATTCTTTCAGGCGCGCCTGTATCCAGTCTACTTTGGAAAGCGCAAATCGAGCTCCTGCGTCATATGTTAACCAGTACGGAAGAGATACGCGTACTTCCCCAGCTAAGCTGACCGTTAGACGTAAAGACCTTGAGCCTTTTCGCTTGTACAGCTTTACTGTTCCGATTCCCGGAACTTCAATTTTTTTGACTGCCATTTTTGTGTTTCCTCGCTTTGTTAGCGGATCACTATATTTCGTCTTGTCATATCGACGCGACCGGCCATTGGATTTGGGATAAGATTTACTAAGCCAGGCTTAACAACATTTGCTTTTGTCGATTCTTCAACATTAACAAGATTCAATTCTCGTAACCGCTTTGCAACTGCACTAACCTGTGTCTTAAAGGTGTGCTTGCCACTGATAACAATATAATCTTCGATATTCTGAGGATTCTGCATATGCACTGCGATTTCATCAAAGGTTGCACGGTCAATTGGTGCAGCGTACTTATCGTCAGCGCGTCGACGATCTCGGGCTTGCACGCGGGCATATGCGCTTTCAGTATCGATTTGCAGCCAAATGAGGAGTGGTTGCGCGTGAGCCTTTCGTGCTAGCTCGCGTAATTGGTGCCTAGTTGCGGCACGCATACTATTTGTATCGTAGACTACGCTTATGCCTGAATTTAGGAATTCATGGGTCATATAGTCCATTAATTGTGTTACGACAGCATTTTCTTGTTTATCGAAGCGTGGATTTTGAAATAGTTCACCTCGTATACGATCTCCCTGGACGTGCGCGGCGCGGAAGTGCTCACATAAGTTCCTAGCGAAGTACGATTTTCCCGCTCCCGGAAATCCGTAGAGCATAATGAGTAATGGCTTCGTAGGAACAATCTTTTGTGACATATGTTCTATTGTATAACAGATTTATCTTCTCTTGAAAATACTGATGACTTTTAATAACTGTTGGGCTATTATACTACAGAGTTGTAGGGGCATAGTACAACGGTTAGTATAAGGGTCTCCAAAACC
>CAYVOS010000086.1:0-4236 GCA_964453515.1 uncultured Candidatus Saccharibacteria bacterium
CTGTCGGCAATTTGGCGGCTATGATGTTTGACCGCGTTTTTATGCGCCATGGTAATCAGGCAATCATTCTAGCTGGTGGCGCTACAAGTCTTATCGGTGACCCGGGTGGTAAAGACGCCGAACGGTCGTTACAAACGGAAGAAGTAATTGCTTACAATGTTGCCCGCGCTGAAACCCAATTAAAGAAGGTATTTGCTGGGCACGACTTTATACTTGTAAACAATATCGATTGGACAAAATCTATGAGTGTCATCGAATTTTTACGGGACGTTGGTAAGTATTTCAGCATGACTCCACTTGTGCAGCGAGACTACATAGCCAAACGCATCGGTGATAGTGGCGTGGGCATTAGCTATGCTGAGTTTAGCTACACCGTGCTTCAGGGTATGGACTTTCTTCATTTATTTGATGTCTATGGTTGTACCTTGCAGCTTGGCGGTTCTGATCAATGGGGTAACTGTCTTTCTGGCGTGGAATTAATCCGCCGAACACGCAGTGCGGAGGCGCATGTTTTGACATTGCCGCTCGTAATTAATAAAGCAACTGGTAAGAAATTTGGGAAATCAGAAGCTGGTGCAGTGTGGCTAGATCCAGAGAAGACTAGCCCAACACAGTTCTACCAATTCTGGATAAATTCTGATGACGAAGGCGTTGAAGGTTACTTAAAAGTATTTACAGAGCTGGACAAACCGACTATTGATGAAATCATGAAGCAACACCGAGCGGATTCAAAAGTACGTATCGCACAAAAACGATTAGCTGAAGAAGTTACGCGTTTGCTACATGGTAGTAAGGAACTGGTAGTTGCGCAGGCTGTTACGGAAGCGCTAATCGGTAAAAAGCCGGTGACAGAATTAAAGGAAGAACAGCTAGAGGCTATGCGGCGGGAAGTGCCGTCAACCATAGCACGACCAGGCGATGCATTGGCTGAGATTCTAGTGAATACTACGCTTGCTGAATCAAAAAGTGATGCAAGAAGGCTTATTGCCGGTAACGCAATAGCAATCAATGGCAACAAGACATCAAGAGAGGATATTGAAGCATCCGATTTTAAAAATGGAAGAATGCTGATCCGTAAAGGTAAGGCATTTAAGGACTCGGCGCTTGTCGAATTAGCAAAGTAAGATACAATAGCGAGCATTATGCCAAAAAGTACATCGAGTAAATCAGCAAACGTAAAATCAAAGGGGAAAGCTACATCGACATCGAAAGTTAAGGCGCCTAAGAAGGTAGTAGTCAAAAAAACGGTAAGGCCCGAAGTTCGTCGGGCGGATCAATATAACGACCCAAAACATAACTACCGTGACTACTGGGAAGGGCGTGAATATGAAGATGCCGCCGAACGGATGGCGTTCAAACGTCTACTTGAAGGTAAGCACTTTAAGCATGCAGTAGATGTTGGTGGCGGGTATGGTCGACTGTGTATTTTTCTAGAAAACTATGCAGATAAAGTTACTCTTGCCGAACCAAGCCAACAACAGCTTGATATCGCAAAAGATTACCTTAAAGACCACCCTGAAATTGAGCGTATACTCCTACAAGCAGGAGACTTGAAGTTTCCGGACAAGTCAGTCGATCTACTAACAACTGTTCGTATCTGGCACCATATACCTGATCCTGCAGCTGAGTTAAAAGAAATCGCTCGCGTTTTAGCTGACGATGGCTACTTTGTTATGGAATTTGCTAATTACACTCACTTCCGTAACCGCGTAAAATTTTTGCTAAAAAGAAAAAAACTTCCCGTAAACCCGGTAGATATTCGTTCTATAGAGAACCGAAATGAAAATGAGCTACCGTTCGTCAATCATAATCCAAAGACGCTGATTAAGCAGCTTGCGCATGCTGGACTTCGTGTTGAATCTGTATTATCAGTGTCTAACTTGCGTAGCCCCGGCCTCAAAAAAATAGTGCCAAAAAGCATCATGCTTTACGTTGAACGAATGATGCAAAAGCCATTTGCAAGTATGTACTTTGGCCCCAGTGTCTTTTTCTTGATCCGAAAAGCTAAGTAATAGTAGGATACATACCTTAAAAACTACACCGAACTTATTCGGATGGTCTTTAGTAAGCTATAATTTACATAGAGCATGATCACATTGGGGAGTCCGGTAACAGAACTGAAAGGCGTAGGCCCGGAAGTTGCAAAAAAGCTAGCGAAACTAGGGATTAATGTAGTTGATGATTTAATCGACTTCTATCCCCGGCGCTATGAAGACTACTCCGTCATAACTCCGATAAATCGTATCCGTCCCGGTCAGGTAACGATCAAGGCGTCTATTAAGGATATAAAAGGACGATATGTCAGACGCGGTATGCATATCACGGAAGCTGCAGCCAGTGACGATTCGGGAAGTGTACATATTGTATGGTTCAATCAACCCTATCGTGAAACGTCACTCAAACGCGATCAGGACTATTACATCTCCGGAAAGTTTGAACTCAGCCACAAGTTTTTGAGCATTATTAATCCAAGCGTTGAACTCGTTAGCGACTTTCCGGTTAACACTGCCCGCATTATCCCAATATATCGGGAAACAAAGGGATTGAACTCACGGCAGCTACGCAAATACTTGCATCAAACCCTAACAGTTATCCGGACGTTAACGGAAACGTTACCGTATGATGTTATTGCTAGACATGCCTTAATGTCACGTGCGCAAGCAATTGAAGCAATGCATTTTCCTGTCGATGGTGCAAATTTGCGTGAAGCCGAACATCGTCTCGGATTTGAGGAAGTGTATGAATTAGTACTGGCAAGCTTACTTAATAAGTATGAGTTGCTTGATGTGCAAGCGCCGGCGGTTCCGTTTGCAATTGATGTGGCAACTAATTTTGTAAACAATTTGCCGTTCAAGCTTACCGATGCTCAGCGTGTAGTTGTCTGGCAGATCTATAAGGATATGGAAAAAACTCAGCCCATGAATCGGCTCGTGGAAGGCGATGTCGGTGCCGGGAAAACCGTTGTTGCAGCCATGGCAGCTGCAATGGTTATGCACCAAGGACATCAAGTAGCTTTTATGGCCCCTACCGAACTTTTAGCCCGACAACATGCGGAAACGTTGCAAAGATTGATGCAGCCGCTAGGTTTGGATACGCGGGTCGGGCTGTTAGTAGGCGGTATGAATGCATATCAAAAAAAGCAAGCTCATAAAGCAATCGCAGACGGACACATGCAACTGATGGTTGGAACGCATGCACTTATCCAGGAGAAAGTAGACATGCATCAGCTGGAACTAGTTATTGTCGATGAACAACACCGGTTTGGCGTCGAGCAACGAAAGAAGTTACAATCAAAAGCCGGCCATATGCCACATGTGTTGAGCCTGACCGCAACGCCCATTCCTCGCAGTCTCGCACTGACACTTTATGGCGAGCTAGACATTTCAGTGTTGGATGCTAAACCAGCCGGAAGGAAGCCAATCATAACAAAGATATGGTCCCCGAATAGTAGGAAGCAGTTGTACGCAGCTATAAACAAGGAGTTGGACGCAGGCAGGCAGATGTTCGTTGTCTGCCCGCTCATTACCGAATCAGACTTACTAAAGATCAATTCAGCTGAGAAAATTTATGAAGATTTCACCAAACGTGATTTTAAGACTTATCGAATAGGACTGCTGCATGGCAAAATGAAGCCTGAAGAAAAAAATAAGATCATGCAAGCGTTTGTAGACAATGAGCTCAACATTCTCGTATCGACTACAGTCATAGAGGTAGGCGTTGACGTGCCTAACGCAACGGTAATGCTCATAGAAGGCGCAGAACGATTCGGTCTGGCTCAAATGCATCAACTGCGTGGTCGCGTCGGCAGAAGCGAGCATCAGGGCTATTGTTTCCTTATGATGAGCGATTCAAGCGCGCCAAGTAAACGATTGCGTGCACTTGAGACGTCAAATGATGGATTTCGTCTTGCGGAGCTGGACCTGGAATTACGCGGACCAGGGGCAATTTATGGCGTTTCACAGCATGGCCAACTTGATCTTCGCATTGCTAAGTTAACAGATATAAAGCTCATTAGTGAAGCGCGTAAGGCGGCACAGGAGTCTATCGATCGAGGTGATGATTTGTTACAATATCCTCAATTGTATGAACAGGTTACGCGCTTACGAGCGGTAACAACTTTGAAGTCGTCGCAGAACTATGTACGCAAGATTTTTTCATGCACATCAGAACATAGACCGAGTGGCCCATAAGCACCTCGAACGTCTTTTAGGTGAGCAAGATGGCTTTCCGTCTATC
>CAYVOS010000087.1:0-4205 GCA_964453515.1 uncultured Candidatus Saccharibacteria bacterium
ACAGTTTTGGCATAGGTTTTTGTTTAGAGGATTTGGAACTAGTTTAGCATACCCTGACCTGTGAGCAGGCATGTCCCGCAAAGTTATCGAAGGGGATAATATCTTCCCCGAGTTACCCATCCCAGTTGGTCCAGGTGACTCTAGAAGATTCAAAAAGTATTTTTGCAGCTTGAGCTTTGATGTATACATCAACACCAACCTGTACGTACACCCTGAAAGGGATGCACTGACATTGTTTAAAAGTGTAACGGTTTCTAACACAAAGAAAACCTCCGACTGGTAGTTCAATTTGATTCATATTGGTGGAGCTTGTACCAGAAAATGGCACCAAATTGAAGCAGAACTGGGGCGGTGGCGTAAACTGCTACTGATACCCTGGAACAGATACAGGCAGTTACATATGCCTGGTGTTACATAGCACCGTTAGTTAAAGTAAGGGTTAAGGTTTATGTTGTTGTAATTCACTGGCTTGAACACCAAGTACCACATCTACTCGGTTATCATAATTCTTAAAGGCTCTTTGCTTAAATCCAAATGACTTGTACAGCTCAACAACGTGGTTATTCCATTTGGCTGAGTTTGTTTGAAGACTGTAATTTAAGTCTCCGTCTAAAGATTGGAAGCCCAATTTATTATTATGTTCTAAAAATTGCCTCAGCAGGGAGGTGGCTATCCCCTGTCTTTGATGTGTCTGCGCTACTGCAAGTTCACTAATGTAAAGCGTGTTACTAGGGTACTGTTCAGTACCTTCACCTTGTCGCTCATAGCCCATAATAAAGGCTACCGGCTTACCGTCATCTAGCACCATCAGACTATGCTGCCACTTATTCAGCATATGTCGCTCACCCTTTTACTCTGCCAGCACTTCTTCTGGTGTGTACTCCACAAGGGGTATTTGGCTGGCAAGGGCGGTAAGCTCTGAGACATATTGCTGGGCAAGCTCTTTGGTTAGTGGCGTAGCCTCAAATTGTGCTGGGCTTAAAGCTTCGTGCATACCGACCATTATAAATCAGAGGGGCAACAGAAACTATTCTTAGTCCTATTAGTGTTTCGTAATAAATAATAGATGTCAGCAACCTCTGAACAAATGCAGCAGTTTATAGAACTCCGTGCTGAGAACGTGAGCTATGCCAAGATTGCCAAACAGCTTGGCGTTAGCAAGACCACCTTAATTGACTGGTCTAAGAACTGTGAACTAGAGATTGAGAACTGCCGTGTGAAGTACCTGATAGTGGACGAGGTAGACCGCTTTATGCGTAGCACCTGTCAAGCTCCCACTTTTTCGGACTCCTTGTCTTTCTCCAGTGTAGATGGTTTTGCTGCTGAGCTGGTACTGAGTGCTCGCTGCGCTCACGCTCAAGCCTTGGTCACGAATCTTGGCTACTATTTCTGCTTTATGGGTGCGGTCGGCCGGGATGCCTCGGAGCATATTGGGTCTCCTTGTTTAAACTGGCAAATACGTCCCTTCTAGAATCGACGATGTGTCCAGTTTAATGGGAGCCTGGCAGGCCTTGTGCGGCAGTCGGGCGAACTAGAAGAATACCTAGTGGACTTTTTGAAGTTTGGCCTAGGATACACCAACAACCTAATTGACGACTACTGGAAGTTAGACCACGAAGAACGCTTGCGGTGCCAACAACTGTTTTTGCAAGGCGGTATATCGATCAATCACACCAAAAAAGTTGGCACCCCACTAATTAGCCCTATTTACCCCTTTCAAGTCAACAAAAAAGACCTTCGGTTTTACCGAAAGTCCCTTATGGTGGAGCTGGCGGAGCACTGCCCTCCGCGTCCGCCGGTTTATCTTGGCTAGTCTTCTACATGTTTAGTTCGTTTGAAATTTCTCGGGAATAAGCGTTAAAAGCGAACAAAAGGCTCATCACCAAAGTCCGAAAAGTCTTAACAAATCTCATGGACCGTGAAACTTGCGCAACCAGATAATATGAAACGCCAGTTAACTATCTGATGTCGTCTCAGGCGTTGCTATAGCAACTTAGGCTATAGCTGGTGCGAATTCGCGTGCACCGAAGATGGCCTTAAGGCCGCCTACGAATGCAGAAAGTCCGCTAAATTTAGATGTTGCATCTAAAATGAGTTGTCTATAACGCTGACAAGCGACCTGCTGATCTAACCGATAAAGTCCAACGTCGAGCTTAAGTCAGCCCCATACGTATGAATGTGCCACCTCTTATGGCACTCCCCATATTATACCACCGATACCACTTGTGGTCCAGAGAGGTGGAGATAAATTTTGTGCTATCGTTACCCGGAGTTTTAAACAGGTTACTTCAGATCTTTGTTCATGAATGCCCTGACCGCAGCCATGCTGTCCATGAACTGTGCCGGAAAGACGATCGTACTATTTTTATCGGAAGCAATTTCCGACAACACTTGCAGATTTCGCAGCTGCAAGGCAACCGGGTGTTTTGAGATGATGTCTGCCGCTTCCGCCAGCTTGGTGGCGCTCAGTTGTTCGCCCTCGGCAGCAATAATCTTAGCCCGTTTTTCCCGTTCTGCCTGCGGCGCCGCCGCCATGGCGCTTTGCATACTGTCGGGCAACTGGATGTCCTTAAGCGCAACGGTCGACACATAGATGCCCCACGGCGCAGTCGCTTTATCCAGAATTTCCTTAATTGACTCGTTTAAGGCCGACGTGTCACTCAAAACTTCGTCGAGCATGCTTTTGCCGATTACGTTTCGTACGGTCGTTTGAGCAATCTGGTACGTTGCTGACACGACATTTTCAATTGCTATCACCGATTTTATCGGATCGGAAATCTGGTAGTATGCGACCGCAGCAACGTCGATTGAGACGTTGTCTTTAGTAATGATCTTCTGCGAATCAACCGGCAGCGTCACGATTCGCAAGGACACCTTGCGCATCTGGTCGACGATCGGGAGGATAATCCTGATGCCTGGGTCCCGCACTCTCGACTGCACCCGCCCAAACCGTAAGACCACCCCTCGCTCGTACTGTGTGACAACTTTAATACCGGAAAGCGCGTAGATGATCAAAATAATTATCAGAACTGTAACTACGCCCATTTTAGACCCCTCCTCCTTGCTGACTAAATTGTATGTCCGAAGAAGGCCTGATTGCAATGGCAATTGTCAGTAATTGTTTTTAGCACCCGACATTCGGAGTTAAACACCTGGATCTGGCCGGTGGGAATAGCGTGGAGACTGGCTTGAATCACAGTGATGCCTTGCTGGAACTTTATGATCAGCGAAGACTGTTGCAGATAGTAGTTGCTATTGAAGATTGTCAGCAGTATTCACGCCTGGGGTTGGGTTAATATAATCGTCGGCGATCGAAATTTACGCGATTATGGCGCATAGCGCGGAAAGGTTGGAGGAGCAGCTACTCTTCGAACGGATTGTTTGAATACGTCGGATTCGGGTGTTCGGTTGGACAAACCTTGGTATGAATAATTTCTAAAATAGTTTGCATTTGTTCACGTTGTTTTTCGCTTAACGTGGCGAACGTCGGTGTATGATACTGGGCAAGTGCATCCATAGCGGCGGTAGTTAGCTTTAACCCCTTTTGAGTCGGCACCGTAATATGCTCACGACGGTTTTTCGGACTGACCGTGCTATGCAACAACCCATCGTCAAGCATTAGTTTCACCTGCCTACTGATACTAGCTTCGGTTTGGCCAAGATTGGTCGCGATTTCCCGCTGCTTGATGTACGGGTTGGCTTGCAACACCCGCAGGATCTTGAACTGTGATAAGCCGATACCTAAACGTTCCTGTAATACCTGTTCGGATTGTTTACCCGTGAGAGAGGCAACATGTTGGAGCAGATACCCGAGATTGTTGATTGGTCTTGGCTGATTCATAGTCAAACTTCTGATTCCATTGTGTGACTATATTTTACCAGAAGTAGTCAGCTTCTGTCTCTGTAAGCTTCATACAACCGGTGCCAGTCTGCCAGCGTCAGGTTCTGCGCTCGCAAGTTCGGCGAGATGTAGGCGACGACAAGTAAGTCAGCAACTTCAGACTTTGGCAACTGCAAACCGGCGCTCAGCGAATTGTGCAATGTCTTCCGGCGCCCCGCGTAACCAGCTTTGACAATTCGAAAAAATAGTTTGGTATCAACATCCGCAAACAATGGAGTCGCTCGATAGTCCAATATGAGGATCTGTGAATCCACTTTGGGCGGCGGCGTGAACAACTCAGCCGACACCACGTTGCCAAGCGACA
>CAYVOS010000088.1:0-4171 GCA_964453515.1 uncultured Candidatus Saccharibacteria bacterium
AGGAGATTAAACGGCTACTTGGCAGCATAAGCATTTCGTACATGCCATCAGAGAAGAAGCAATTACTGCCTGTTTAATTTTTTGGACTGTGCTGAAGTAATATATTGACGAAAGCTCGTGAAAACCATATGCTTTATTTACAACTAAGTGTAAATTTTAAAGAAGGAAGTATATGCGCAAACATCTCAACAAACTCGGGCTCATCAGCTCGGCGTTAGCTTTGGTTGTCGTGAGCGGTTCAGTAGTCTTTGCATTGCCGCCACAAGCCGGCGCCCACGCTCAAGCAGCACCGGCAGCATCCAGTAGCCCAGGTGGTTCCGGAGGCTACAATCAGTCGACGAATCCTGGCTCTAGCCAAGCGAAAACCGGCCAAGCTAACGGCCAGTCGCACCTGGCGGCTGCTCAACTTACTGCGTGTCAGCACCGCGAGACGGCAGTGCAGAACATCATGAAGCGGTTTAACACCCGAGCTCAGAACCAACTTACCTTGTTCGGGAAGATCGCTACTCGTGTTGAGGGTTTCTACACCAGTAAGAGCAAAAAAGTGAGCAACTACAACCAGCTTGTTGCTGCTATTGCCACTGCTAAGACGCAGGCCACTACCGACTTGAGCACCATGCAGGGTAACAGTACCTTCAGCTGTTCTGCAAACGACCCGAAAGGCATGGTCACTACGTTTCAAGGTTATCTTAAGACAGAAATTTCTGATCTACAGAATTATCGAACAGCCGTCAAGAATCTTATTGTGGCCGTTGCCTCGGCAAATGGCGAAACCATTTCCGCATCGAGTCAATCCACGTCAGCACAAGGAGGACAACAGTAATGAAGAAACAATCAGGATTCGCAGTCGTTGAACTTGTTGTAGTTATCGTACTTATCGCAGCTATTGCCGGCGTCGGTTACTTTGTCTGGCAGGAGCACAATAAGAAAAGCCCGGTTGCGACGACCACTACCTCTACATCGAGTTACCAGTCGCCCTCAACCTCAGTTCCAGCAGCACCACAGGTGAACAATGTATCTGATTTGAACAGCGCAATGCAAGCGCTGAATCAGACTAACGTGAATGCTGGCAATACTGATAGCAATCAGTTGAGCACACAAGCGTCGGCATTTTAGTGCTAAAGGATACTAAGGATTCAGTTCTTTAGTACCCCGTGCCTAGGTAAACTCAGAGCCTATGATAATCGTATAACGATCGTAGGCTCTGTTTGCTCCATAAGTACATTCCTGCTTTCATGAGAAACAGACTGGTGACTGTTTGTCGCCCAGTACGACTTGTTTACTTGCTAGCTGATCTACGGTGTTACGAATACTTTATCCAGCGTGTGATACTTGACACTGGTAACCATACGACGCTCCTTCATCATTAAATGTGAGGAGGATTTTATGGCGTATACGTACACGATATCGGCAGCCCAAATGACGTTCTTCATAATCTTGCTATTCCGGGAATTAATATGGAGAAGCCTCAAATTGCGATTAGATAACCGATTAACTTGTATGTCGTGATTGCAAATATTCAAGTAGACCATGGTGTAGTCGAAACTGGCCATCCCACATAACGATATTGCCACCTTTGGGCAACTCGTCAGGATCTTCGTTACGAAAATCTATCGAACGGACATTGGGGTCAACAGCCTCGCTCATAAATCGGTCGGTGCCACCATTTACAAAAGAAAACTTGTCGCCCCATACTTCAATTTCCTTAGGATCTTCTAAAACATCTTTTCCTAATCCAATTGTTGCCAATACTTCATTATTGTGCAGTACTTTTTGTATAGACGTTGTTTTTGATGCTCCCTTTATTGCAAAATCTATTGCGAATACCCCACCCAATCGTGGAGAAACTGGTATTTGTACTGCTGCAAATAGCTCTTCAGCCCGTTCCATAATTGCTACACGCAAATCATATTTTCCTCGAGTAAGTGGGACGGCATAACCAAGTCTATCCAATTGGTCACCGTTGAGATCGATTCCATTTACTATTTCAAAAGTAATTTGTGGGCCACGGTCGTCGAGCATCATATCTAATGGGTCGTGGCCAATAGCTCCCCAGAAATCAATCTTTGGTTGAGCCGGATGTGGTCGTAGTCTAAACTCTGTCACGAGTTGGTTGATTACTTCTCGCCATCGGAGTTTCATGTTGTCACTAAAAGTCTCTTCGTAAATGCTATAGAACGGATTGTTTTTGACTTCACCATTTTTCTGGAAACCCCACACTTCTGCTCCGCTACAGTTGCTAACTAAAATATCATGGCGGAGATTTGCTGGGATAAAATCGACGATGTCCTGTCTGACTCGCTTTAAACTCCCACCGGTCACCATAAAAAGTTTCCTACCCTCAAGTAGTAGCTGAGTCAGTTCATCTATCATGAGCGAATCGGCGGGCGTGTATACCTCGGCTATAGTCTCATCGACGTCTGATAGTACTAATCGAATAGCGTCATTCCAGACAATTGAAGGCATCTTATCCATGTCGTCAGTATACCAAAACAAAATGACTCATATTTATGCTTGGTTTTCTTTTTAGAGGATAATTGATTCTATCGGTTTCTGCGCATGACACATCTTGGTCGAAGATTCCATTATTGTCGGCAGTAAATTAGAAAAACTGGGCTACGTTTATTGTCACGGCAGTGTCATTGTCGTCGAGTCATCGGGTGTGGAGACCTGAGGTTTTAAGCCAAGAACAAAAAGGCTTTCCGGGGGGCAATACAATATGCCTGGTTTGATATTGGCAACAATTAATGGTGCTAGTGCGGGCTGAGAAGTGCTCGCGATGTAGTAATTAAGTGCATGCGGATTATTGCTAACGGGTTTTACTTGATGTATCATAAGGGTATTGCAGACAAAGGTTCGCCGTATGAATACCTATAGAAAACTCACGTCCCATGGCTTCGTTAGTCTACACATAGTACTTATACTACTTCTTTTAATTGTAGTTGGCGCTGGCTACGGTGTTTACTCTGCCAGAAATCACAAGAATGCGGTCGAATTAAGTTCGAGCACTAGCAACACCAAAGGTATTGGCGACAAAGTTTTAGCTGATGGTGCGAATTCTAAACAAATAATTGCTGCGATTCACGCAACTACAACGGGCGGTGCCAGTATTAGTGCCAGTAGTCCCAGTTCACCAACATCTAAATTGCCATCAACCAGTAGCGGCTCTAGCGCTAGTGCGGCAACCGCACAAACTCAAAGTAGTACTTATGATAGCTCACCAAGTATGGTGGGGCCGCCAACGTCAAGTTCTTCTGGATCTTCAACAAACACGGCAACCTACTTGGTCACCGGAACATTTATCGAGTCGCCCACCAGCCCTATGTGCAGTCCGTCTGTGCCTTGTTCTGCGCCAATAGCCAATCACACTGTAATCGTAAATCCCTATTGTGCACCGACCAGCACCACTCCCTGTGGCACAAAGGCGCTCATTACAACAACGACTAATGCCCAAGGTCAGTTTACGCTGCACCTATCGATAAACCACTATACACTTACACTTAGTCCAGCTGTCGGCATAAGCGGTCAATCGTGGTCTTTCAATGAAATTGGTCAGCCGTTGCAATTACAGCTTACCGACCAAACTGGCATTCGATAAGTCTACGAGTACCATAGCGATCAGATTGGTCGTATAAAGAGAGATAAGAAACACTACAAAAGACTTTACGAAATTAGTACATAGAACTCATCGAGTTTCATTATCCTCCTCACGGACATCTTGCACACTTTCATTAAACTAGGAGTGAAAGTGAGATACAGACATATGACTGAGTGACAGTTGCTCGTGTATAGTTTACGGGTCCGTTTAGCGTGGTCCCGCAAAGCTGACGAGCTTGGGAGTATGACCGCTGCATACTTGTTTTACGGGGTGCCGAGACGAGCAGCACTTGGGGATCTAGGAGTTCGAGCAGCAGGATACAACCATCCGGTTGTAAGGGTTAACCCTGTGGGTCGTCCGTAGTCCTAAAGACGGCAAGAGTGATGAGCACTCTCATATCCTGATTAAGGGCATAAAACGAAGCCGGCCAAAGATCGTCCGTATTTATTATCACCGGTTTTAGATATAAGAAACAGTCAAGGGCATGAATCATATCTTTGAGCTCTTGGCGTACTTGCCTCAATAAACCATTAAGCCAAAAAAATACTCCTGTAGCTTGTGTAGCAGGGCATT
>CAYVOS010000089.1:0-4141 GCA_964453515.1 uncultured Candidatus Saccharibacteria bacterium
CCAACAATTATTGATAATATCCTCCAACAAGGCTTTAACATCCGCAAATTAAGTGAAATGGAACTAGTCAGGGAGAATCCGCACGCCTTTCGGAACGGTTCTAATCCGCTTTGGACAATGCACCCTATGACATATAGGAAAAAATAAAGGCAACTAGTTTTTGTTTATTAAATTTGTCTGCCGAATTCTATTAGACCAATACTACCAACACGATACCAGCAGTTTTTTACTGTGACGTCACGTTTCTCGTTGTACCACCGTCTAACTCTTGTAGCTTGGGGCTCATAAAGTTGTGAACACGCAGCTTCAACTATTTTGTCTGCCTCCGCAGGACTAACAGGTAGCGCAGAGGACAAAGACTCATCAATCAACATTGGTTTGCTTATATTAAGCATCCCATCTCGAATTTTTCTAGATTCTTCGGCAACGTTGACCCGAAAGCCATCACCAGACTTGTATAAGAAAACCCTCTCTTCGTCAGGCCATAGCCTAGCTTTTAGATCGTCCTGCTAAAGACGTCCAGCAGACAAGTTACCATTCGTAAATCTTCTATAAGTGGCAATTACTGATCTCTAGCATTGACTGATCATGCCTATCTGGAATCGTTTCGTACTGTACATAGCCTAATCCTCAGCCCCTAGGGAGCACACACGGTATACAAAGTATAAAATACAAAATTTTTTGTGATGGATACGTATCCAAAACGTCATGTTAATATTTGAGTATGTCTTCTATTAAACTGCTAAAAAATGACGACGCAAACAGCGAAAAAGAAGACCCGTTAACGGTCGGCTCGCAAGATAAAGTTTCATCAACATCTATACCTGATGCGCCACCTTTTGTTGAAAGTTTCAAAAACGTACCTATGGAAAATTTAAATAAACAGACTAAAACAAAGAGACATAAATTTTCTAAGCTCTTGTTGTTAATGATACTAGCACTCTTTAGCGTCATATTAGTGCTTGGATATTTCCTCAATACGAATGCAAAACATGCAACTAACTATTCATCAGCCAACAGCGGTATCAATTTATCTCAAAATGGACATACCAATAGTCAAGATACCGCCTTCAATTTTGGTTATGACCTGGCTTATGTAGAGCCAGACTGGTACAAAACTAATACCCAATCTGATGCCAATGCTATAAAGGTGTTTAATAATACTCCCGGAGCAATCGTCGATCAGACTCTCTACGGTGAAGGCGTAACAGTTAATCCCGAACCATCTCTCGGTAACTTCAATGTAAGTGATTTTTCCTACCCAGATAATGTATACGATCATAGCTTAGGGTCACGTATTACTCTTATAAAGAAAGCGAGTGATATCCCAGCGATTACCTTACTGGGTGTTCCGCCGTGGATGTATGGTTGCGCGTCGATTGTCGACTCAACTAATGGTATTGGAAACTGTAAAAGTTGCGCTGACAGCAACGGCACGACTTATCTCTGTTCTAAATCTCCCTGCGACCCCGACGTCTGGAGTACGAGTGGCTATAACCCGCCTTGCCCGGCCTATTATCAAGACTTTGCCAGCTTAGCAGCACACGTTGCTGCTTCGTTTCCGCAAGTGAAGTACTTTATCGTCTGGAATGAATTTAAAGGGTTTATGGATAACGGGGCTATTGATGCTTCGCATTATACTGCCATGTATAACGACGTTTATGCAGCCATCAAAAAAGTACGACCCGATGCCTTGGTTGGTGGACCATACGCCCCTATCGGAGCTTTGCCGCTCAACAATCAAAGCTGTAATGGTTATACACTTTGCAGCAATAGCTGGGGTCGTGTGTCTCAACCCATACTAGACGGTTTTAGTTATTGGTTGGCGAATAAAAGTGGCGCAGACTTTTTAGCCGTGGATGGCCCAACTGAGGTAGCTAGCGCCAATAACGGCACGGGCGATAACACTATTACCGCCAGTCCACTTGATGCCAGCCAAATGTATGCGGCTGTAGATAATTGGATACACTCACAGACATCTTTGCCGATATGGTGGATGGAATCCCATATTCAGCCGTGCACTAGCACAACTTCTTGCAATCCAAGTGCAAAATGTACCTCCATCACATGTTGGTCAGATCAGCAGGCAGCAGCCAGCCGTATTGCTACACTAGCTCTTATGAACGCTAGCGGTGCTTCAGTCGGCATGTGGTGGCAACCGCAAGAAGAACCTGACTGGCAAGATCAGGGGCTATGGACTTCAACATTATCTAGCGATGGCGGCCAGCCGACAACGCTTGATCGCTACCTAAACCAAACTGTCTCTATACTGCGTCAAAAATTGACATTAATTGGCGGCCAACCGAACGGTGTCATGGTGGTAACATCAAGCTCACAAGCATTACTCATCAATACTACGGATCATGATTCCAGGGCTATTTTAGAGAAAAAATATTATCCTCTTGCCCCGGGACAGATACTGATTGAAAATTAGTTCGAGCATTTATAGCAAATAAGTGTCTAGTAGTCAGATAGCACCCTTAATAGTCTTAACTCGAACAAATTACGCTTATTAATAAGCGTAATTTAATGCCCCAGACGATGTCGTAGCATCGTTAGAGGCCCCCATTTTTGTTAATGATTTATTGTCTTTACCCGAAGATTTCGGTGACACTCGTTACAATTTCAGTACCGAGCACCCGTCTGCCAACCAACGCGGCTCGCGCCAGAAATTCCCTGGTATCTGCAATAACCGGTCGCTCAACTTGTACAAATCCGTAATCTCCAGGGCTAGGTAGTCATGGGAACAAGGAATCTCTTCCGTACAATCGTTTTGATCTATCGTACAACAACAACCTTACTATAATGCGATCGGATGATTGTAGGAAATAACCCCCGGTAGCGGTACGCCATAGGAAATGGAGGCACTGCGAATATGCTCTTCATACTCATATACCGTAGCATGCGGCAACCAGCCGCTGTTGGTGTACTTCGCAGTATCTAATCTTTCGTATGTATGAAGGTAATCAAGTAGTGCTTGCCGTTCGTCAAACAGTACAGGATTGGACGATAAATCGAGACCGTAGCCTTCGCCGCGCCGCTTTCTCAGGAGTGTTATAGTCTTTGCCATTTCCATACTTCGCTTCGAGCATAAGACCGAACTCTTTGGCCGAAATGTATATGATCGCCATTGAACCTAGTGCCCGTGCTTTCCCCTTGCCATAGTTTCTCGAGCCCCCAATATCGTCCAAGAAACTATGCCAGTCATCAATATTCTGACGGTGTTCTGTTTCAGGAAACCTGGCCACTCGCAGTTACGCCTTGCGTTACTGGCCGTTGCCGCGGCTCTCGGGCACTTTTTCCGCCACCATAACCTGTAGCGTACATCATCTTCATCCCCATAACTCTCCCCCCGAAACCTAAAAACTTTTTGATTTTTTATACATAATTCATATTACCTCACTGCGATACTCCCGACTTTCCTCACCACATAATTAACATCCTTACCATGCCCTATCCTCTCCATCCCCATAAGAAACAACTTCGACAAGCTTTTGCGTCATCCATCCTCCAGGAGCGAACGGTGTGGTGTAATTGCTACCTACAATCACACCTCCAAGGTCAATTGAATCAATGCCTGCAGCAGTCAATCGCTCGCTCATCATGCCTACGATGTCCAGACGGGATTTTCTGAACATATGACTATGCAAAGGTGTCACTCGAGGTTGGAATCGGATGCTACTGAGCGAAACATGATGCGGACGATTTACCGGCGGGTCTTCCATACCAGCTTCGTATAAAATTCGTACAATCTTCCACCGGTAGTCAATTAAGCGCTGGTACTCAGCGGTATCTTGTCTGAGCGGCGCTACGACATGGCTCTTGCACCATTCCAATCCCCTAATCGGCACCGAGATAATTTCGTTACCAGCTGACAAGTTGCCGATGCACTCAATTACTCGTTCAAGATTAACATCAACTAAATATTCACCAGGTTTTGTATCCCGACGCTCCACGTACGTTAACGCATAAGCTTCATTAATCTCAAACCGATCACCGCTGCCTTCAGGCACATGTAAGCCATCAATGTAGCTTCGCACCGATTGCTGTACACCTATCAATGACTTATAGACTTCTGCTTGACATTCGGGTATCGCACGTTGGTATATACCAAACGGCGGAACATTATGACATGGACTCG
>CAYVOS010000090.1:0-4139 GCA_964453515.1 uncultured Candidatus Saccharibacteria bacterium
TTGCTAGTCCGAATACTGAGATAATTGTCACCTTAAACGCCCGAGGCGCGGACATCATCCAGCTACGCGGCACTAAACACGTGCCAACTACTCCGGTACCAGCAACGCAAATTGTTGATTCTACCGGGCTTGGTGACATTTTTAGTGCCGCGGTTAGCCTAAAATTATACTACGGCGAAGATATATCGGCAGCTATTCAAGCGGGTCATGCGGCCACCAGAGACAGGCTACTGCATATTACGACAATTACTCATTAGTGAAGCTGGTTGGCAAGATCGTTAATATTGACGCGCACCTGCTCGGCACTATCACGATCACGCACTGTAACCGTGTTGTCTTCTAACGTCTGAAAATCAATGGTCACACAGTGGGGGGTACCGATTTCATCCTGGCGACGGTATCGCTTCCCGATGTTGCCATTGTCGTCCCACATTACTGCACCAAATTCTTTTTTAAGTGGTCCGTATACTTCACGGGCTTTCTGCACCAACTCGTGCTTGTTCTTCAAAAGTGGACTGACGGCACAAGTTACCGGTGCGAGATGCTTTGGCAGTTTGAGCACGCTCCGTTTTTCACCGTTAATCTCATCTTCTGCGTAGGCGGATACGAGCACAGCCATAATCGCCCGTTCAACACCAAATGAGGGTTCAATGACGTGTGGTACAAATGGTGCACTGCCATCCTTTGGCCGATATTCCATACTCTTGCCACTTGCCTTTTGAATGTTCATGAGGTCGAAATCTGTTCGATAAGCCATGCCGAGTAACTCATCTCGGCCGTGCGGAAAATCAAATTCGAAATCGATGGTGCGCTTGCTGTAATGAGCACGATCTCCGGCAGTGACTTCCAGTTCATGCACTTTATCTTCCGGGATACCAAGTACCTTAAACCACTCATGAATCTGTACGCGCCACATCTCAAAGGCTTCTTCCCACCGTTCGGGGTGCACGAAATACTCGATTTCCATCTGTTCAAATTCGCGACTTCTAAACACGAAATCTCGGGGACTAATTTCATTCCGAAAAGATTTACCCTGCTGCGCAATACCAAACGAAAGATCAGGATAAAAACTATCTACTACGTTTTTAAAATTTGTAAAAATCCCCTGTGCAGTTTCGGGCCTTAAATAGCTCTGTGCATTTTTGTCATAAGCAATAAATCCGGAGAACTTTCTTTCCTTTGGAATATTGAAAGCATCCAACTGCTCACTTTTGGAGCTAATCGGCTGTAACCTACCTGTCAAGTAATTACTATCATGCGCCTCCCACCCCATCCAGGTTGGTCCAACTTGCGTCTTGAACATCATGTTAAATTGGCGGGGCTCTCCAAATGTAGCTTTTTGGCCACATGAAGGACATTTACTAGTATCAATTTTGTCAGCACGGAAACGACCATGACAATTTGAACATTCAACCAATGGGTCAGTAAAAGTTTCTGTGTGTCCTGAAGCTTGCCAAACTTTTGGGTTCATTAAGATAGCTGTATCGACACCGTACATGTCATCACGATCTTCGACAAAAATCTTCCACCACAACTGCATAATATTGCGCTTCAATGCCACGCCCAGTGGGCCGTAATCCCACGTCCCAGCTAGGCCGCCGTAGACGTCACTACCCTGGTAAATAAACCCACGCCGTTTTGCAAGACTTGCGATTTCTTCTAGAGTCACATCACTCATTTTTTGCTTCCCTTCCAAGGATTATTGGTTGCTAAAACATTGCAAAGAAAAATTAGCGTAGGCCGACGCCACTGCCCCACATTGGTCCATAACCAACCATAACATTGAGTGAGCTCATAATGCCCGCATTATACCGAAAACAAACTCCTAATACCAGTTCAGGCATCTGGGTTCTGCTGAGGCGGATCTCCTGCATGGGGCTGCAATACGTGCCTAACGAAACCAATTGCCCATCTTGCATCACATTAAAGTCCCCTAGTCGCTGAACAGCTAATCCATCACCGATCGGGAATGACGCCGCGTCACTATCTTTTCGAACTACACTTGCGACCCTTTCCATATATTCCGTCGGTTCAACGGCGACTGATATATCTTCACCATCTACCGTTTTGCTCTATTCCCAATTTTTTTTGAAGCCAAGTAGGCAACAACGGCCGTTAACTCGAGACCATCAAACGCTGCGGCAACTTTAGCTTCGGTCGAATTAGAGTCTAATGCTTTAGCCCGCTCAAGCACCAAACAGCTTGCTCTTCTGCATTCTGTTCTACCCTTTTCTTCATCGTATATATCCTCTCGTTACCGAATATAATGCTGCTGCATCAATCTTATGAACGGTTTCACAGTTTCAATGCGTTTCTTGACACCCACAACATTCGCCAGCACCAACGGCTGATTACCACCAAAGAGCAATCGAAGGAACTTTATATCATCGGCGTGCAAATTACCATGCTCGTTTCGCACTAATGCCGCATCGCCAACGCTAAATTCATAACTTTTATCAGACACTAACTTCTCCCCGCTAATTTCCGTCTGTAGGTTCGGCGTTTGGCCATTAAGACGCAGCAGTTGCGCCGAGAACCAAATTCTTATCAGTTCCAGGTTTAGCCCAAGGTTATTCAAGGATTCAAATGTATGTTCGAGCAACAAGAAAAAATCAGGCTCAGGCTCATCACCCGTCGATTGCGAGAGCTGCTTGATAAGTTCATATCCAAGCATCGTGCGTTCAATGTCTTTCACGATATCTCCGTAATGCTTCCGAAGTCTGGATGACATGAGTGTCCCAATTTCACTGCGCCCCTTAATAAACGCAATATCACTGACACTAAAAAGTTCGATGCCTCCGGCGAGCTTAGATTTTATGCGGCGTACACCTTTTGCCATTACCCGCAATTTGCCATATTCGGGAGTGAGCAAGGTCAGAATCCGGTCTGCCTCGCCAAAATCCGTTCGACTCAGCACGATCGCTTGCGTGGTAAGTTGTTTCATACGACCTTGAGCTGAATGGTGTCAAGCGTATTCATAACCACATGCGATAACTGCTTTAAATCAGTTTGTGGCTTGTAGCAGTATGCCGACACACCAAGGTGTTCTCTCATCGTACGGCTGCATCGATTGAATTCTGCAGGTGGCACTTTACTTAGAACGATAACTGGAATGTCTTGCCAATCCGCATAGGAACGAAACTCATACAGAAACTCGATACCGCTGTGTGCAATGAGTTGCAATTCCATGACGACCACGTCTGGGCGCACTTCATCAGCCGCATCAACTGCCGTCTGTGCGGAGGAACTTACCAGTACCTGGTGCCCTGCGATTTCAAGTGCCTGCTTATATGCTCGCGCTAAGCTGTGGTCAGGCTCAATAAGTAATATATTTGCCATAGTTAAACCAACTGCAATTGTTGACTCGGTGTGAACGTCGCTGCAAATCCCGGCAACCGTTGATATCGCCCAACTCGTAATCGAGATGACATGGCATGCAAAATCGCATCCGCTACAAAGATACCGGCACCGCTACCGGATAATGCGCCAACAAATGGTTGACGGGTATGCCCGTACAGCCCATGGGCACGGCGGAGACTCTCAGGAGTCAGCGCCTCGGCATCGCAATACATACCAGCAACAATCCCGTATTTTGTTCGGTGAGCCGCCAGCTGTAAGCGCAGCTGTCGAGTACCCATCGCTGGCAGTGCCTCGATTAACGAATAGCCCAAACTGACTAGGGCGGTCGTCAGCGCCCGGTCATTAGCCATAACCGGCTCATATTTGCCCCCAATATCAAGCTCAAGATCAACCGAGTATTCACGAGCAACGTCAGCTAACCTCCCCCGCGCCTCATGTAGTACAGCACTGACCGATACCGGTTGTACGGCAAATAGCGTATCCGGTTCTCTGGTTAGTCGCAAGCTTAAAAGATAACTATCGAGCAGCTGCAGGGTCATATCGGCGTTCATGCGCATGCTTGCCAGACTCTCGTCACTACTACCGTTTAAAGCGAGTAACTCTGCATGCCGGGCTATCCGTAATAGCGGTGACTTTAGCTCTTCCGCTAAAGCCATAAACAACCGGTCTAACGCATCTGATGCCTTTCCACTCGCAGCTGTTCGCACCACCAAGCCTTACCCCTGTTGTTACCCTTCTTTCAATTAAGTATAGCACCACACATAATCGTAAGGCGAGTA
>CAYVOS010000091.1:0-4134 GCA_964453515.1 uncultured Candidatus Saccharibacteria bacterium
TACTTAAGAGTACTGCTGGGCTATCAGATGGGTGTTAATTCGTGATTCGGGTCCATTTCTTTCGTTCCATTTGCTCCTGACTTCTAGAGTAGAACTTGCATATAGTTGCTGTAAGAGAATGTTAGAAATATCACAGCGCTGCAAATGTATGTGCGTAAGTATACTCATCCTCAAAAAATACCCCTTTGAATACTCGACAAATACGTTATACGATACAAGTATAACTGAAAAGGGGGTGTCCTATGTCCGAATCCGAACCAGCATCAGTTGAAACATCATTTGAACCCGTGGTTCCAATAACCGAACTAGTTGTAGATATATCAGAACGCGACATATTACTTATTACAGGGATTGCCGCATTAGATCGAAAATACAGGAACATATCTCATGAACTCAGCAACTTGATGCCTTGAGCGCTCGACCAGGCCTTCACATGTCCGGATAACACGGCAAAAACGCTCCGGGTAGCGGATCATTCGGAGCTTAACACCGAAGCGTTGATGCACGCGCAGGACGTACAACGCAGCGGCATCGCCTTTACGGTTTCCGCCAATCCTAAGCTTAAGATCAAGTGGATGTCTAGAGTTACCGACAACACGTACGAAGCGCTTAGAGATGACCCGATATTCAGAAAACGACGGGATAACCATATACGGGAACCAGATGCACCATGGCTCTATCAACATATGCAGAGTAGACTGTTTATATGTTTAGCTAGGATGATGGAAGGTTAAAAGATGGAAACTCGAAGGGAATATCCAATCATTTGCCAAAAGATTGCCGCCGAAGCGATGAAGCTTCTGGAAGAATTCGATGGCATTTGAAGATTTCAAGACCAAAGAATCGGTCGTCGTCGTATACACCGGTGAAGGGAAAGGCAAGACCAGCGCCAGCCTCGGACTACTGGTCAGAGCCCTTGGTAACCGTTGGAATGTCGCCTATATCCAGTTCATTAAATACTGGGGCGTCGGGGAACACGTCTTTATAAGGGATATTACGCCGCTCTTTAAAGATCAATTGTACTTCTACAAAGGCGGAAAGGGATTTTATAACGCTGGCGATCTCTCGCCAACCCAAGTAAGCAAAGCGCAGCATCAGCAGGCGGCGGGCGCAACATACGCCGAAGCCCTGGCAGCCGCACAAAGCGGGGATTACAACCTTGTCATTTGCGATGAAATAAATAATGCCGTCCATGACGGATTACTTGCAGAGGAGTCATTAAAAAAACTCATCACCACCCGCGCACCCCAGACAAGCCTCTGCCTAACCGGCCGTGATTTTCCAAAGAATCTTCTCGAGCTAACAGACATAGCGACCAACATGTCTAAACTAAAGCACCACTTCGACGACAAGTTCCTCGCTAACAAAGGTATCGATTTTTAGAGATCCAATTGTAATCGCTGCCTCTATATTTTAAGATAGAGGCCTCCTCCACATCCGTGGCGTGAGTACAGAGTAAATAGGGGACAACTTATCTGGAGGGTGTCGAGTCTTCGGTACTGTTGCAGGAATCGTCCGCAAGCACGGTGTGCCTGACTGTGTACGCGCCGTCTCGGCCAAAGTCCTCCAGCCGCGCCACCACAACTGCACCAGCTAGTCCGTACATCGGGATAAGGTATCACTGCGGTGCCGGCGGCACATGACAGGTAAGTATGTACGGGCACCGTGTGATGGAGACAGCTTATTCAGCCTACACGCTCTGCTGCGCGAGCTGCCCTCAATTTTTCCTAGCCCTCATCCGCATACCTCGACTTCTTGATAACCTTCTCTTCACTCTGTATATTTTCATGATGAATTTTAAGTGCTTAAAAAGCCGGATATCCCAGTAAATAGCGGTCAAAATTAGCACTCTTGACATGAGAGTGCTAATGGATTATAACGAAGATATAGCCTACTTGGCTTAATAGTTAAACGTATATAAGGAGGACAAAACGTATGGCAAATATAGTACGATGGGATGACCCGTTTGCTGGGTTAACAAGCCTGCACAGTCAACTCGACGACATGTTTAACAATTTCTTTGCTGATGTCCCGGCAGCGTCTACCGTCCATGGGATACCTGCCATGGACGTCTATGCCGAGGGAGACAAGCAATTAGTTGCCGAGGTACACGCCCCTGGCTTTGATAAAGATGACGTTGAAGTAAATATACATAACGGTATCATGGAAATTAAAGGTGAAAAGAGCGAGAAAACTGAGGACACTAAGGACAAGAAACGCAGCTATATGGTGCACGAAAGTCATGCCAGCTTCTATCGCCGGCTGGTACTACCTGAGTATGCTGATACCGACCATATCGATGCCCAATTCGAGAACGGCATGCTGAAGGTGACCGTTCCATTTAAAGAGTTACCAAAGCCAAAGAAAGTTGCTATTTCTGCTGGCAAAAAGAAATAGCAACTAGCAACGGCTTTGTTGAATAATCCCCCAATGCTACCCTGGTAGCATGAGCAAGACAAAGACAAAATCCAATACAACCAAACAGCCTGCAAAACAAAGTACCGTCAAGCACACGAAACCGGTCAAAAAAGCATAAGACCACCTACAGAATAACGAACTGGAAAGAGTACAACGAGGCGCTTGTATCCCGTGGCGCTGTCACCGTATGGATCGGTACCGACGTAGTCTCGTCATGGTATGACATGCCCAAAACCGGCAAAGCCGGCCATCCCAAATTGTATAGTGACATTGCCATCCGGGCAGCATTGACCATCCAGGCTGTCTATCACCTGCCACTTCGGGCAACCGAAGGCTTCGCCTCATCTCTCCTTGCCCTCATGGGCCTAAGCCTCAAATGTCCAGACTATTCAACGCTATCCTATCGGTCCGGAACACTGGAAATACCAATGAGCCAGAAAGTCCGTGCTGCTCTTGTCCGTAGTGAGGCCTTACACATAGCCATCGACAGCACCGGCGTGAAGATATACGGCGAAGGCGAATGGAAGGTCAGAAAACACGGCTGGAGCAAGCACCGGACCTGGAGAAAAGTTCACCTTGGTGTTGACGTCAGTAGCAACCTCATTGCCGCGGGTGAAATGACCGGCAACGGTAAGGGTGACGGTGACAGCCAAACATTGCCCAAGCTGCTCGATGCTATACCCGAAGAAGCAAACATCACCGAGGCGTCAGCCGATGGAGCCTACGATACCCGGGATACGTACCAGCTCCTCAAACAAAAGAACATCATCGCGATTATCCCACCCAAGAAAAACGCCAAGATATGGCGGCATGGTAATGCCAAAGCCGAACGCCTGTCCAGAGACCAAGCTCTCATGCGTATCCGCAAAGTTGGACGAAACAAGTGGAAACGGGAGGTTGGTTACCACAAACGTAGTCTCAGTGAGACCGCCATGTTCCGGTTCAAGACCGTATTCGGAGCAAGCCTATCTGCCCGGAAGTTCGAGGGTCAGAGGATACAGACACAAGTACGCATCGCAGCCCTGAACGAGATGACGCTACTGGATATGCCGATGAGTGTACCGGTCACGACGTAACTGACACGAACCGCAGACGGGTGGGTAGTGTCTTACTGACGAGATTGTTCAACAATGCCACTCACGATTGTTAATGTCACTAGCGAGACCAAAAGCACCAGTCATACTGTCAACTGTTAGCTCATCGCCCGGTATTCCCGTACGAACAAAATCATTAAATGCCGTGAGGTAACTACTTACTATCGCTCGTGCACGAATTTCGACCTCAGTGGGGTCAGCGATGTCAGGCTGCCAGACCGTGATGTCGTCTATTAGTGCGCCCGCAAATAATTCTTTAATGTCGGTAATACGCGCTACTCTAATGTAGCCATAGGTACTAACCCTTGAACTCATCCCTGCATCCTGACCAGATGCAGAAAAAGCTAAACGCACCCCGTACCCATCCGGTTTACCAGTGTGGTCTGTGTAGCGCCAGGGTTCGCAACCAAAGTCGGGCAACTCGGTTGGTGTTTGCTGTCTTGGATCGCTAATATGTGCCATGACTAAGTCCGCGAATGGTCCGCAACCCATCATAGCTGACCGAAAATTATTTATAGCCTCAGCGAACGCCTGTTCAGCTGAAGGGACAATATTTGTATCGAATTCGTTCAGAAAATTAGAAATATAGTAGGACACTTCGCATAAACGTCTTCGGTATGAA
>CAYVOS010000092.1:0-1059 GCA_964453515.1 uncultured Candidatus Saccharibacteria bacterium
GTTTCATACCGAAGACGTTTATGCGAAGTGTCCTACTATATTTCTAATTTTCTGTAAGTGGTTACGGAAACACAAATGGATTTACAGAGGCTTAAAAGTCAGTACTGTATTTTTTATACTCTTTCTTGTCTTAGTCTGGCGCATTACTGTTGATAATAACTTGGTATCTCTTCGTCAAGCTAACGCTGTAGTATCTCAACAACAAGCATGCTCGCTTGATCCGCAACAATTTATGACTACGGTGAATGAATGGCGCAAAGCTAAAGGCGTACAGCCATTGCAATACTCAAGCCAATTACAAAATGCTGCACAAGCGCGTATAGCCGATATGGTGAAATATAAGTATTACGGACATGATAACCCGTTCACACATGTTGAAAGTTATACGATGGCCGAACAATACGATCCGGCAGCTACAAATGAAGACGAAGTTTTAGACGGAACAGATAATGCCCAACAATCACTCACGGACTTTAGAAATAGTCCAGAACATTACAATGCACTCACTAATTCTCAGTTTAACTATTTCGGTTCATTTGCTGTTTACTACCCAGAAAGTTGGAACTCATACGATAACACTGGCAAACGTATGATGAGCAACAATACGATTATTATGAATGGTAAAAAAGAAACAGTTAGCATTCCCGTGGCTGGATCGAGCAATTGCTTAATAGTTGGCGAACTCGCTGATAAAGTAGGACAAGCTCCTGTGCAAACATCTGCTAGTACTGCTCCTAAGCAAACTGTAGCACCCACTCAGCAGTATTCACCTACTGTTGTAGGAAGCGGTGGTTTTCTCCCGAACGGGCAACCTTTATGTGCAGTTTTAGTTGAGACAGATATCAACTTATTAGCCCAATATGAGCAACAACAAGAAGAAACGGTATATACGGTTGAAAACTCCCCATATTCAAGTACTCAGACAGTTCAGGACGCTGTTAACCAATATAACTCATCACTTCTGCAACTATATAATGAGGACGAAGCAGGTTTAGTAAAGTCAGGTTGTACGCCAACGGTACAGAATATGCTTACTAAGCCCATTCCAATATCCTAACT
>CAYVOS010000092.1:1069-4077 GCA_964453515.1 uncultured Candidatus Saccharibacteria bacterium
GTTATGGTATAATAGTAAGTGAAATCCCGAACCCCTAAAAGGTAGGGTGTACGACACAATTGGGGTGTCACTAGGTAGACTTGGTGCAGTACTCTATTCGGATGAGTGGTAGCATGTCCTATTCCAAATCGCATATTACTGACTTACTGTCTTAATTCGTTGCTGCATGTAGGTATGGTACCCATTGGCCGATGATGAAATACAGGAGGGGGGGTTAGTAATTTAGCCTCCTATACGTTTCTCGCAATTTAATGAATTTCCTGCTACTATAACTTGGTCGATTATCCCATAATCTACAATTAGCTTCTTATAAGACGCCGTCTTAGCTCAGGGGTAGAGCACTTCCATGGTAAGGAAGGGGTCTCGGGTTCAAATCCCGAAGACGGCTCCATGGTGAATATACGAACGCCTATATCGGGCGTTCTTTTAGTTTTAGGAGATAACCTATGTAACTTGCAACCACATGCGTTAAAAGCCAGAGCAACAGCAATATGAGATATTGCAGGAATTTCAAATGTACAAATGGCGCCGTAGCAATCGCGCCCCCTATGATGTAATCGGTCTGGTCGAAGGGGAACCACCCTTGTCCGGGCGGGGTACCGCGTTGACGCTTGAAAAAACTTTCAATTGCATCACCGGCAAGAGCGCCGAATCCAAACAAAGGCCCCAGGATCAATGTCGGAAGCGTCGAATAGTGTACGTCACTAGTGAAGGTGCGTGCCCAACCGGTATGTCTAACCGCTAGCTGCTGTAGCCATAAGGTTATGGTAGCAGCAATAATGCCGCTAATAAGCCCACGCCACGTCTTGTGGCCACCCAGCACTCGTTTACCACGATATGTAAGCCCAAAATCAATAGGTGCATTGTAACTTTTTAGTATAGGCATTTTAGCCATAAAAATTGGCGTGGCGTTAGCAACACCAGCCGGCAAAAAGAACCATAGCGCAAATAAAACATCCTTAAACACGTTGAAGGCTCAACTTCTTTCTAACTCGATTAAATTTGGGGTAAAGCAAACCTCTAATACCCGGCGATGAAATTGCGTACGTCGCCTTCATAAGCTGTTCGGCTAGGTTTTCTCTGGTGGGCACCTGATCAATAACACTATAGGTTTTACCCCAGCCATGCTTCCCGTGTGCGTCACTACTTGCTGCGCCTGGTAGCTGATATAACTTTGCCCAATCGGCAGCTTTGGAACCTTTGTTTTGTATAGCCCGACCGTTCTGCGTTTCAACGATTTCGACAGACTCTGAAATACCTTCGAGTGCCTGCAATGATAAGCCTTTTCGCACCGTCTCAAATGGGTGCGGAATGTATACTAACCCACCCTGTCGATGTATGCGGTCAGCGGTTTCGGCGGCACTCAAGCCTGCCGGTACCACCTCTTTTAAAAACAATCCAATAACTTCACCTTCACGTGCACTTATTTCCTCGCCAACGATAATCCTATCGCCAAGCTCAGCGTGTAATTTCAGTGCAAAAGCGATGGAGTTATGATCCGTTATTGCGATGACATTGAGTAAACCGCGATCCAATATACTTTGGTAGTCGGCTTGTCGTAGACTACCGTCAGGAGACTGCACTGAGTGCGTATGTAAATCCAGTTTATACATGCGCTTCACGTAGCTTGCTAAAAACTCCAAGCATACGCACTAACACCGTGTATGCCGCACCGACAGCCACGATAATGACTGCCCAAGATAGCTGGCCCGTTAAAAGCCCGACTACAATCACAAACATCCGTACTTGGAAGGGAAACAAACCACCGCGGAAAGATTTATTCATGGTATGCTTTGATATCTTGTACTTCGACATGACTGCATCACCCCATGCATTAATATAGCTCGTCAATAGTGAGCAGCCACAGGCCGCAATAGCCCATGCGGCAAAATATGCATGACCGGAATCCAAGACGATGGCGTATGCCGCACCAATGTAGATAAGGATCTCTTTCATTCGATCAGTCGTCGAGTCAAGAAATACACCTTGTGGACTGGTAGTACCTTGTGTACGAGCTAAAGCGCCATCGAGTGCGTCTAATAGACCAAAAACAATCAGAAGAATGGCGGCCCATAAGTTATTACTAGTAGCAATGAGATAAGCAATCGGAACATGCATACCAAAACTAACAAGTGTTACAGTATTCGGTGTCAGGCGCCCCTTTGTCAGGCGATTAACGTATGGCGCAATCGTGCTTTGCATGACCGAGCGAACAACATTCGTAGCCTTATCGACAGCTGCTTCCATAATCATTAGTATTATACCATTTGGCGACTTAAAATATCGGGTGAATTTGTTGTTGACAAAACGCTAAAGCTTTGATAGTTTAAATGGTGTAGGGATAAATCCAAAAGAAATATCCCACAAAAAAGGAAGTAGATGTAAACCAAAAGAATACATTTACACCATGTCCTACTTGCAAGAAGGAATAAAAATACCGGAATGATCAGCCGGTATTTTTATTTACATCTGATGTTATATCTGTTACTATAACTCGAGAGTAAATCACGGAAAGTTATATTTAGCATGGCAAAAAAAGGTGATAAGCGTAAATTAGTTGGACTCGTGAGTGAAGAATCTGGCGAGCGTATCTACTATACCTCTAAGAACACTCTAAATACCGCTGACAAATTACAGCTTCGAAAATACAGCCCAAAGCTTCGTAAGCATGTTCTATTTGTTGAGACCAAGAAGAATCTTGGCCGCAATGAAGTAAAGCCTCGTAAACACTAAGATAACAGCTGGTTAACGTCGTTCCGTTATACCAGCTGTGTTTTTATTTTGACTTTATTTCGTACTATCTAGATCAAGTAACGTATTAATCATTTCGGCGTGGCTCCATACTAACGGTGTCACTCCGATGGCAAATCCGGTCTCTGGGTCAAACTGCTCGCTCAGTGCCCCGCTTTGCTGTGCACGGGCCAATGCCCAACCCACTAGCTCTTGTGCCTGATCGCGCTTTCCAAGACTAATGTAGTATTGTGCAAGCCAAAGCGTGCATACAATCC
>CAYVOS010000093.1:0-4054 GCA_964453515.1 uncultured Candidatus Saccharibacteria bacterium
TCTCCCGGTTCTGAGAAATATTTTTCAGTATCTGCAGCCTTTAGCTGCGTCCACAATTCTTCAGAAATATGCGGTGCAAATGGAGCTAATAGCTTTAGTAAATTCTCTACAGCCCACCACCAGGTGGCGCCGTGTACTTTCATTGGTACAGAATCTTTCAAGCGATACAGCTCATTTACACACTCCATCATCGAAGCAATCGCTGTGTTGAAACTCAACGACTCAAGGTCGTAACTAACTTTCTTAATTGTGTGGTGCATGACACGCTTTAAGGCTATATCGTCTGTCGTTTTATGATCATCATCTGATGCACAATTTTCTTTTATCTCTTGCGCTAACGACCATACGCGTTGCAAGAAGCGGAATGAACCACCCATGCCTTCGGTACTCCAGTTTGCAGATTGGTTCCATGGACCAATAAATAGTTCCATTATGCGAATTGAGTCAGCACCATAGCCTTGTTCAATCAGACTATCAGGTTCAATTGTGTTCCCCTTACTCTTGCTCATCTTCTGGCCATCAGGCGCCAAGATCATCCCATGGTTCCTCAGCGTCTTAAACGGTTCATTGAACTCGATCAGACCGGCATCATACATAACCTTCGTCCACATACGAGCATACAAAAGATGCATGACTGCGTGCTCAGCACCTCCAATGTAGTCATCGACTGGCAGCCAGTATTTGACGGTAGTCTCGTCGAAAGGTTGTTCATTGTCGTGCGGATCAGCAAACCGCAGAAAGTACCAACTGCTACAGGCAAAGCCGTCCATTGTGTCAGTTTCGCGCTGTGCTGCACAACCACACTGTGGACAGGTGACGTTTACAAATTCAGGAACGAGAGCGAGTGGGCTCCGACCATCACCACTCGGTTCAAAGCTCTCCACATCCGGCAGTACGACTGGTAATTGATCATCAGGAACTGGCACCAAGCCGTCTTTTTCACAATGGATCATGGGGATTGGCGCACCCCAATACCGTTGCCGACTGATCAGCCAGTCTCGAATCTTATAATTGATACGTTCCCTGCCGACTCCCTTGCTTTCCAAATCGGCAACGATTTTTTCCCGAACCTCATCACTCGGATGTCCGTCGTACGGACCCGAGTTCATCATTTCACCCTCTGCATGTGAGCATTGATCATCAGCAGCAACATTCTTCACCACGCGGATGATCGGCAATTCAAACTTTTTTGCGAAGGCAAAGTCTCGTTCGTCATGAGCGGGAACTGCCATGATAGCGCCAGTCCCGTAACCGTATAGCACATAATCTGCTACCCAGATGGGAATCTTGGAGCCATTTACTGGATTGATGGCGTAGGCACCGGTAAAGACCCCTGTCTTCTCACGATCGGTTTCTTGACGTTCAATATCACTTTTAGCCTGAGCAGCTTTCACGTAATCGCCGACATGCTCGCGGTGTTCTACGGTTGAAATATCTTTCACAATCGGGTGTTCCGGAGCAACAACCATGAACGAAGCCCCATATAAAGTGTCAGGACGGGTCGTAAAGACTGTTAATTTCTTATCAGTACCATCAACTTGAAAGTCAATTTCAGCACCAGTAGAACGGCCAATCCAGTTACGTTGCATTATCTTGATCGACTCAGACCAGTTAACGTCGTCTAAATCTTTCTCTAAGCGGTCAGCGTAATCAGTGATTTTAAAGAACCACTGTTTTAATGCCTTCTTTTCAACATCGCTACCACAGCGCCAGCATTTACCATTTTCAACCTGTTCATTAGCAAGCACTGTCTTATCCAACGGACACCACCATTGCAGGCTCTCTTTCTGATACGCCAGTCCGCGCTTGTACAGTAACAGGAAGAACCACTGCGTCCATTTGTAGTATTCAGGATCCGAACTGGTGAATTCACGGGACCAATCGTATCCAAAGCCCATTTGCGTTAGCTGTCGTTTAAAGCGCGAAGTGTTTTGCTTGATCGCTTCATTTGGGCTGATACCGGTCTTGATTGCATAATTCTCCGCAGGCAAGCCAAACGCGTCCCACGCCATAGGATGCAAAACGTTAAAGCCGCTCATTCGCGCATGGCGGGCTAGTGCGTCACCAATAGTGTAGTTGCGTACGTGTCCAACATGCATCGCCGCACCGCTTGGATATGGGAAATACTCCAACACGTAGCGTTTCGGCATTGATGAATCGTCAACAGCCTCGTATATTTTATCTTCGTCCCACTTTTGCTGCCACTTGGGCTCGATTTCTTTTGGATTGTATCGTTGCATAAGAAAATACTCCTGGTCTTAACTGAAATTATATC
This sequence comes from uncultured Candidatus Saccharibacteria bacterium, assembly GCA_964453515.1. Lineage (GTDB taxonomy): Bacteria > Patescibacteriota > Saccharimonadia > Saccharimonadales > UBA4665 > JAICLK01. The sequence goes on from CAYVOS010000093.1 coordinate 2,276, forward strand.
TGAGAATGAGAAAGAATGCGCCCCTACTGGGCGAGTAGATCGAGCGTGAGAAAAAGCGTAGCTCTTGTCATAGTAGATATATTATACCATGACTGTATAAAAGCCTCTTATACATCAGTGATTATTTTTTAGCCATAAGGGAGTGTACAGCTGACTGAGACAGTAATGGCGTGCTGGTCGAACCTGAACCTATGCCAAGTTGCAGTAACAGATTAGTAACTGACACGGAATTCTTTGGCGCCGTTACAGCTACCGTCGTGCTGCTAGGCGTGGCACTAACGTTGGCCGTAACATTCGTGATACCGTCAGAAGCAGTAGTGTTGTCGGTCAGTGAAAAAGTTATTTTGTTGGTTTTAGTGTCAACTGAAAAATCAAGATTTGTCGCCTCTGGATCACCGCTAGAATCCTTGCCAGTAAAACCAAATTGGAATGGATAGATCGAACCGCCGTTGTAATTTTGCTGAATACTAAAGACTGATGCCTTGTTCGCGGGATCTGCAAAGCTGATTTTTGAGATAAGTTTGGTTTGAGTGTCTGACCACATATCGAACGTATAGTTACTGGGGGCACTATTAACCTTCTTCTGCAACGATGCGATATCTACACCATCACTTAAATTCTTGCCGCCGCTCACACCCTTATACCAGGAGTTGAGCTGGCTACTGTTAAGCGCCTGCCCAACTGCCGACAGGTAGGCGTTTAGGTGTGTCTTGCTGTAACTGACCTTGTAGTGGTCGAGTGTATGGCCTCCGCTCTTTTCTTTGGCGATAAACTTCGGGTTAGAAAATACTGCGGTCGATGCGTTAGTTGTGAATAGATATTTTTTGTTGGCGGTTTGAACTTTCGAAATTGCATCTTCAACAGCTGTGTATGACGGCGCGCCACTGGTGTTGGACTGCTGAGATTTTCCGGCAACCGAACTCATGTACGTCTCTACCAATGTATGGTCAATCTCTATCCATTCACCATCAATTTTATCCAGACTGTTGAGACCAAGACTGTCAAGCATGCTTTTAACACCGGTTACTTGTACATAAATATCCGGCGCAGTATAGCCGGGGGCCTTGATGCTCAGGATATTTGCGTTGGCCTTTTCGCCCATGATGTCGGAATTAAACTGCATGTTGGCATTGGCGTTTTTATCTATCGCACCACTCATGGTCACGTCATAGCTGGCACTAGGAGATTTCACATGCATCGAACCATTGAATGAAGTCGTGCTATAGCTAGCATGTTCCTGCTTTTGGGAATATTGAATCATCTTATCCAGCGCCAATCCGCTATTTGAAAGACTTGAGCTATATATGTGGCTCGGCGTATTGGGCAAATAAATGGAGAAGTAGTAGGCAACGACAAGAATAAGTACTAACGCTGTTATAAATCCGCCAGGTAGTATGAACTTATTCTTTGGCGAACCGGAAGGCGCAGGTATCACGCCGCCAGTTGATCCACTCATAACTGGGCTGCCAAATCCCTGACCATTTCCTTGGCCCGGGCTAAATCCCGTAGAAGTAGCCGGCGGAACAGGACCAGGATCTGATATTAGTAACTTTGCCAGTTCATCACTCATGGGAGTTGTGGTCGTTGGCGTTGCACCGGTTGCCGGTGGAGTCTGAGGACTGACTGGAGACATATCTGACATGCTCGGCACTGGAGTCGTCACATTGTTCGCTGGCAAAGGTTGATTATCTTGAGGCACACTTGGTGGTTGATCCGCAGAGGGTGGAGTAACCTTAAGGTCATCTTGCATGGCTTGTAAGCTCTCTTTTTATTACCTTG
>CAYVOS010000094.1:0-4031 GCA_964453515.1 uncultured Candidatus Saccharibacteria bacterium
TATCTTTATTCCAGAACCGAGAACCCAAAACCTCCACGAAATTGCCTATAGCTTCTATTTAACGAAGTATTATGACTGCCAGAATGAAACAACGGTTCGGTGAATTACTAGCTTTAGCTCTCATAGTGTCCATAGTTGGCTTCATTGTGTATATGATAATACCGAGTCACCCGAAGACGCCTACACCTGCACCGGTTACAGTGCGATCGACTTCAAAAATCGTGTCGCAGTCACCTGTTGCGCCTGTTTCTACCGTTGCCGTCCAAACGCCTCCAAACACTCCTGCGTTACAAGAAGCTACGGCAATTGGCGTAAGTCAAAACGACCAATCTCCGACTTCGCAGGTGACACACAAAGGTATTGGTAAAAACAAAGTTACAATCAGTGTAAAGCAGTCTTCTCGGCAGGGGAATGGTGTACTATCAGCTACTGTCGCTCAGTCGAGCTGTACGTTATTACAGAAAACGGTTACTAAAGTTGAATCTGCGCTTCAGGGCACACCGCTGATTGGCAACTTATTTACAGACGGTACCTATTGCACTTCGTAGAAACCAGGATTATTCATTCTTATATCGGTGAGATGTTTGCTTGAGGTTTTTGGGGCTGTGTCGCATAATGAAGCGTAAGCAAATTGTGGATATTTAGGTTTCTGGGAGTATGAGATGGCGCAGAGTAAGATACGGAAAGTAAAGAGCAATGCTCTGTGGTACACAATTGCAATCGGTAGAGTACTCATGGGCTTTGTGTTTTTGTGGGCATTCTTAGATAAGACGTACGGCTTACACTATTCCACATCACCGTATCAAGCTTGGTTACGTGGCGGGTCACCAACAAGAGGATTTCTCTTGGCTGCACGTGGCCCGTTTGCTGGGATTTTCCATAGTTTAGCCGGACAATCGTGGGTCGATTGGATATTTATGATTGGCCTTGCTGGAATCGGGGTAGCCCTTGTCGCCGGAATTGCGGTGCGCATTGCGGTGGTTACGGGAAGTATTTTGCTGGCACTGATGTGGGCAGCATCATTGCCAAATCACGCAAACCCAGTCATCGATGACCACGTGCTGTATGTAGTATTGTTATGGATAATATTTTTCGGGTATCGCAACCAGGTACTGAGCTTAGGCGCTTGGTGGCGTCATAGTATAGCTCGTTGGCGATGGCTGTGGTAAAAAGGAATAAAGAGGAGTTTTAAAGACTATGCGTGCGATTTGGAAAGGTAAAATTATAGCAGATGCTCTAAAAGAAGAGCTTATATATATCGAGCAGAATTGGTACTTTCCGCCATCAAGCGTGAAGCAGGGGCTACTGCGTAAGAGCAATACACCCTATACTTGTCCGTGGAAAGGTGTCTGTCAGTATTTTGACGTAGGGGAAGGTGAAGACTGGAGTAAGGACAATGCGTGGAGCTATCCAGATCCAAAACCATCCGCCATTGATGTCGTAAAGAAAGATTTCTCGAATTACGTTGCATTTTGGCGTGACGTATCTGTTGAAGAATAGGGAGTGTAGGGTACTGAATTGCAGGTAAACCCGGAATGTGCTATATTAAACAATCTGAGAGGACGTAAGTGAAGCGACTTTTAAGTATAATGCTCATGAACGCCTGGGGCGGGTTGCGACAAAAAGCAAGTCTGCCTACCGTGAGTTTGGTTGGAATTAGTATGGTAGCATTGCTCGTAGCTAGTACGGTTACAGCTGATGCCTCACCTCATACTAATATTCCGGTAGTAAGTAAGGTCGCAAACGCAGTCCGTACCAGCATTACAGACCCGATCTCTTCCATATTTAGTGATGAAACTCCGCCAAAACCTGTACCGCCAAAGAAACCAAAGACACCATTGGGCGCCAGCAGTAACACTCAACAACAGCCATCGTCTACCGTATCAAATACTAACAGTGTTCCTACGTCTGGTGTCAGTTCGCCAAACGCAATGAGCTCTACGAGCCAGCCTAGTACTCAACCAGCTACCGTAGTTATAGCAGCCTCAGCATTGCAATGTAGCCCAAATACGTCTCCGAGTAGCTATACTATAAATGTAACTAGTGCGCAGCTAAGCTTCCAGACTCCTCCCACGGCTAGTGGAGTTATTACCTATACTTGGGACACCCTCTCAAGTAACGGCCAGACTACCTCAGGGACAACAACATATCAGCAACAATTTACCGCGGGACAAGCTAGCGTGACGCTGAGTTCCAGCCAGGCTCACCAGTATCTGTATACTACGAGCTCCAGTTCCAGTAGCTATAGTTTCCGGCTGCACATCACAAGCCCATCTGATGTAACGTCTAGTTGGGTTAGCGTCCCATTGTCTACAAACGGTTCATGCCCGTCAAGCAACAACTAACGAGGCCTAGCCTCTACTACGTGGGATTGTTTCCAGAGTAGCTCAAAGAAAGCACTCTGGTTTTTCGTATACTCATCGTTATGTATCTCAAGGCCGTAGGCCGTTTTGCCATGCCACTGCAAAGTTGCTACCACATCGTCATAGATAAACATATTTAGGTTAATGGGGAAACTGTTATCTGGGGTTACACGCACTTCCCATGAGTTTGGAGGTGAAACTTCGGCAGCAGTTTGGTGTGCGAGTGGGTCCTTGAAACCGTGAATTGACCTGAAAGAAAGCCCTTGTCTATTAGCCGAATCTATCCATTGAGTTACGAATGGTTGATCAAACTCCTCGTGCAGGTCTTTGTATAGAAGTGAAAGTACTTCGGAATGAGCATTGAGCATGTTGTGGCGCACCTGTTTCGCAGCTTCCGGCCCCTCAAACGTCTGCACGCGTGTGACAGGTGTGCTCACGCTGTTTCTAGCGAGGACTTGTTCGATAAGTCCAAGCTCATCTTGCAGGTTTTTCAAATCCTGCTCCTTCCGGGAGATGAGTATATGCAGGTTCGCAATCGGGGCAGCTTTAACGATGCCTCGTTTTTGATGTGACTCGACTTCAATGAGATTTGAATCCATTAATTGATCAATAAGCCGATAAATGCGAGTACGCTCCACGTGCGCATTACGGGATAGCTGGGAGATAGATTGGGGCCCGTGAGTATGGAGTGCAAGGTATATATCAGCAATTTCAGCTTCCAACCCGAGTTTCGCAAAATAAGTTCGGATTGCCCTTACATCTGTAGTCATAGCCATATTCTAACAATTGTGCGGATTTTGCACAGTACTTTTTCACAAGCTAACCACAGGGTTATCATAAATTGTGCATTTAATCGCACAATTTATGATAAAAGTAGGGGCTAAAACTTAGGTTTTTAGGTCGATGATGCTATAGTTTAAGAACAATGAGTACAGTACAAAAAACTACCACTAAATCAGACAATATTGTCAGTAAAATAATGTCAGCCGATCTAAACAGTTGGAATAAGTATTTAGCTTTAATTTTTGCTCTACAAGGCATAGTTATCTTAATACTCAGTATTAACCGCACGTACCCTATAACCACGAATTTTCTTGGTATCGACACGTTACAGTCGCAAGCGCAAAATAGCACGGTGTTAGCTACTGGCTCGCAGCATTTGTTGGATGTGAATATCGCTTATCTGATTGCAGCCTTCTTCTTTATTGCAGCGATTGCTCATGGCTTAGTCGTTACAAAATTACGTACAGTGTATGAGCGAGACATTAAAAAAGGTCTTAATCGTATACGTTGGATTGAATATGCCTTAGTGGCCGGAGTTATGATGGCGCTTTTAGGCATGCTCGTAGGCGTCGAAGACGTTGCAACCATCATACTATTATTCGGTACCACGGCCGTCATGAGCTTGCTAGGTATCGTTATGGAATTACAAAACCAAGGCGCTCGAAAAGTTAGTTGGGCTAGTTTCATTGTTGGGTGTATCGTTGGCACACTACCGTGGGTAGTCCTTGCGGCGTATCTTATCAGTGGTGGCGTATATGGTTCTGTCGCACCGGGATTTGTATATTGGGTCTTTGGCACGATGTTAGTATTGTTTGCCGCATTCCCAGTCAACACGTACTTGATTTTCCACAAATCTGGGCAGTGGAAAGACTATTTGTTCGGTGA
>CAYVOS010000095.1:0-3994 GCA_964453515.1 uncultured Candidatus Saccharibacteria bacterium
AGTCAGACGTCGGAATTTTACTTCCGAGCTTTGCCCGTTTTTGGGCTGCTCGCTCCTGGGCAGCAAGGTCATATGCGCCACTTCCCTTTAGACCAGCTTGTGAGTGGAGGTCGGGCCGTGAATCTGCGACTCCCTTTGCAGCTGCCTGTTCACGCCCCAAGATATCTTGTGCTGCTCCACTGGTCGCTTCCCGATCGTAGGCGCTTTCTTGTTCTTCATTAATGCCAGTGCGACGTCGGAGCTCATCATCGCTAGGGAGGCGAGTATCGGTCCTCTCGTCCTGATCATCATATACAGCCACGGCTATGTCGTCCCAACACCTTAATTCTTATGCTTCATCACCATTATACTCCAGGATATAGCCGATTAGACAAGTCAATTGTGCCCTGTGGCTGTGAAAAGTCTCCCTGTGTCGGTCCCTGCTGTGTAGGGATCGCAGAATTAAGCGCTTGTTGCTGTGCTTGTAATTGGGCAACCTGCTCCGGATTGGTTGTAATGAGGCCGGTTTCCGTCGGGCTGGCAACTACTTGAATATGGACGTGGTTCTGACCGGCAAAAAAGAGGCCCTGGCCTACCGGGAACTGACTTAATCGTTTCCGTTCCTCACTCGTGAGTTTAAAGACATCCGCCAGAATATCCACTGCTGACGGCGATTGTTTCAGTAAGAATTGCATCGATGCGTTGGAGACAATAGCACGGCCCATACGTGAGCCCATAAAGTCTTCAACGTCCTGAGTAATAGTGGTGACCCCGAGGTTATACTTACGGGCACGCTTCGCAATACTAAAGAGGAAATTAGCTGAATCTTCGTATTTCATGAGCTGCCAGGCCTCGTCGACGATCATTATGCGCCTTTTTTGGTCACTCTTCGTCTTGTTCCAAATGTAATTTAGGACAATATACATAGCGACCGGACGGAGCTCGTCTTCCAGGTCACGAATATTGAATACTACCAGCGGGTTGTTGATGTCTGTGTTACTTTGTTGGCTAAAGATGCCGGCAAAGGTCCCTGTCGTATACTTCCGCAGCCGCTGTGAAAGCTGCGGACCAGTGCCACCCATATGCAGCAAAGTGTCGTACAGGTCGGCGATGGTTGGCGGCGTGGCGGTATGTGTCAATGGATCGTTGGTAATACCGGCTTTCGCGTAGGTTTCAATCAGGGCAGCGTCAAGGTCGGACTCCTCTACGGGGCTCAAGGCAGGCATCAAAGTGGAGTTGCCGCCAATAAGCTGGGCTTGTGCGCCACCCATCATGAGTCGGAATAAGCCGTGCAGAGTAATTAAGTTGCTACGGAGTGCGTTATCGGCTTCTTCGGTGTCGACGACGCGCGGTAGGTCGAATGGGTTGAGCCGTGTGTTGGAATTTAGGGATAGCCGGATGTATGAGCCGGCGACCGCGTCACACATGCGCTCGTACTCATTTTCAGGGTCAACGATAAAGATCTCTGTACCGAGCATCAAGCTACGGAGCGCTTCAAGCTTCACAGTGAAACTCTTACCTGCACCGGACTTTGCGAAGACGACCGAGTTGCCGTTTTCCAGACTGAAGCGGTCAAATATCACCAGGCCGGAGTTGTGCATGTTGATGCCGTACAGGATGCCGTTTTCTTGTGTCAGGTCAGCCGAGGTGAACGGAAAACTGGTAGATAGTGCACCGGTGCTGACATTGCGGCGAATTTGCAATTGATCACTGAATTGGGGTACGGTACTATTAAGACCCTGCTCTTGTTGTGACGTGGCCGCCTTGGAAAAGACCAGCTGCTGCCCTAAGAGCGATTCTACTTTGTGGGCAATAAACTCTAGCTCCTCGATTGATGAAGCGTACACTGTAAAGTACAGGCCGAATCGAAAAAAGCGCTCCTCACCAACTTGCAATTTGTCACGCATTTCTTCGGCGTCTTGGATGGCTGCTTGTTTTGCGGGATCACGAACGCGGCCTTTTTCGTTATCTATCTGGATGCCGGCTTCGAGCTGAGTCACCTTTTTACGCAAGTTACCCAAGACAACCTGGCTTTCGACCGGATAAATAAACATTGACATGTCCATAACTTCGTCAAGGTTGACCATCGGGCTCAACCAGCCGGTATATACCTGGCGAGGATAGCCATAGACAAAGTAGGTACGAGCAACGCGGGTGCCTAAGCGGAAGTAGTTGACCTGTATCTCTATGGAGCTCGGTGCAATGAAATCACGGAGCGCGGTAATTCCTTTTTGAAAGGCGGCGCTGACTTCCCGTTCTTCTCGCAGGCGCTGTGCCTGTGCAATAGCGACCGGATCAACCGGTGGTTTCTTTTTACTGAACATTACCGACTACCTCTCACTGTAATCCCCCTTGCAGGTGTGCTTGTGGCATACTACCTTGGCCCTTGGTGATAATGTTAGCAGTCATGTTATTGAAATTTTTGAGTTGCTGTCGCGTTGCCGTATCAGGATTATAGGTGTCGTAGTAGAGTTCAATCAACTCCTGGGTGTCGAGTGGCAAACCTTTTATGCCGCATTGCATCAAACCGCTCAAGACTGATTGGACGCGGTTTCGAAGTTCTGTTTTGGCTTTCTCGAGCGTCTCCTCGTTGATGATAATATGGTCACTTTTAGTGCTGAACATTTCTACCAAGCCCGGGAAGAATCCTTTGTTGTTTGTGAGCGCTTGGTCAGGATTCGGTGCTGATGAATACGGGATCACGACGTAAAACCTCTTATCCATAATGTTTGTTTGTGCGCTCAGGGCATCAATGTAATCGATGTAGTCGTCCATGAGGAGTGCGAGCAGCATGTTGTCGTGTTCGGTGCGAATCTTATCGAGTTTTTCGATGTAGGGCTGCAGGTCGACCTTTTGTGAACGGATGAATATCTGTACCGGGAAATACAGCGAGTTTAAGAAACCCTGGTAGCTGTACTCGACGGCCTCTTGCTCAGATTGGCTCATCAGGTCGAAGTTAATGGACTTTACCATGATAACCGAGCGGAAGGTGCCGTCATTCATGATGACAATTCCGTCACGAATCTCCGCAATTTGTAAAGTATTTTGCGTGCTGTTCGGATTGGATTTCGGAACTACTTTAGCGCCCGCTTGACCTGGTTGTCCGGGTGCAGTCTGTCCGGGCAAACCCGGTACGGTTACATCTGCCATGCCGGAATGAGTTGCCTGACCCCGTAGTGCTAGAAGCTCCGGGTCTTCACCGCCCGGTAGGGCGCTCATGACGGAGCTATGTTGCGGCACTATCGGCTGAGGTTGAGATATATTCGGGGTGACTGGCGTATATGCCTGCTGCTGCGGTTTTTGTGATGAAGGGTTCATTCGTTTTTTTACACTATCCCACCATAGTTCGTAGATGTCTGACGATTGTGACTACTCGTTAGTGTAATGAAATAACGATTTCGTCGGGAGGATTCTCGTTAACTTGACGAGCGATCGTGGCCACCGTAAGATCATCATTGTTGACATACTTAAGTGTAGCAGGGTTGGTTAGGCGTGTCACTGGTGGAGTCGTAGTTTTTGTTGTCTCTGGAGCTGGTGTCGCTACCGGGTTTACTGCTGCCTGAGTTGGGGTAGCGGGACTTTCGGCTGGTTGCGGCAACGACGCAGGCATTTGGTGCTGCTGTGACAATGGTTGAATAGTGCGCAGATGTCCGTATGAGATTTGCATACTTTCTTTGCTCTGCTCTTTAAGCTGCTGACTAAGGGCAGCTTCCTCTGCGCTGGTTCGTGCTGCGATGACTGAAGGAGGTACGGTAGCGCCCGGGCGAATGGTTTGCACCGATCCGACCACCGGACTTTGGTTAAGGAACCAGTAATCATTTGAAGATGCGGTAGGTTGCGTGGGAATTGGAGCGGCTGGTTGCGGAGGTGCCGCTTGCGCCTGGCTAATCTCTTTCATGATTCGTTCGTGGTGTTCTACGTTGGATTGCTTGATCATCTGGTCAAACTGCCGAGCAATCGGGCTGTTTTGTTCGTCCAGCATATCGTCAGCAGCTGGAATGTCGGCCAGTGGTTG
>CAYVOS010000096.1:0-3911 GCA_964453515.1 uncultured Candidatus Saccharibacteria bacterium
GAGGCATAGATAATTGCATTTTTTGCCTGAGATACTTTTCCCGGATCACCCTGAGACGTTATATACGTAAAGCCAGCAAGGACTATTACCAATAGCGATACAGCTCCAATGATACTAAAAACTATCTGAAGTGCTATCTTGATCTCATTGCGGGTATTTGGCTTAGGGAGATGAGCAAGACTTGGAAGAGTCGTTTGCGCAAATTGCATGGTGACATGGTGTAATTCAGTTACTATCATCCGAGTCGAGCCCCCAAGAATGCGACTACGCCAACTGCAACCATAGTAATAACTAAGCCTACTAACGCATTTATGATAGTCTGACGAGCTCGCACCATGCCGTCTGGTTCGCCACGACTTGTAATCAGCTGGATACCACCGTATATCACAAACCCTACTGCTACCAAGCCTGCCAAGTGCAGAACCATATCAAGTATGGCAAGCCCGATGTTAATGAAGCTGCCTGGTACGCTGAAATTAACGATCATGCAGGTCGGAGGATTTGTCAGATTAATTTTCTGCAGCTGCAGATAGCTGTACCAACTCGGAATACCGAAGAGATTTGGTTTCCCACAGCTTAATCCAAAATAGTGAAAACTACCAATCAATTCATTAAGCATACGCTACTTTCTTTACCCATTGAGCAATCCACCCGGAACGAGCCACTGGAGTACCGCGTATAAGAGGAAAAAGCCGACAAGGGCAATGATAGCATTGATAATGCGCTTCTTCGCTGCCTGCATTTTACCCGGGTCCCCGTTGGAACTCGCATACTGAATACCAGCAACAACGATAGAAATCGTTACCACTACGCCAACTGCTGAAGCCAGTACATTAATGAACGGGTCGATATATTTTTTTACGAGATCGCAATGTCCCGTTTCTCCTGCGGCGTGCCCAATCGAACCAGAGGAGGGGGATTTACATGGCGTCAATGCCGGATCATTGTAGGTCTTTACCTGTGGCAGTGCTGCTACTTGAAAAATACCATTATTGCAGCTCGGTGCTGGAACCCAGCCGTCTTTATTTGGCCCAGCTGAAGGATTACCGAGATCCATATACCAACAGCCTCCTTTCGTAATAGATTTGGGACAGGGAACCCTTCCTTGGTCTAAAATAGCGCACTTTGGTGCCGCAGCCGCAACCTGCGACGGTGGCAACATGACTGTCATGGTTGCAAAAGAACTTATTCCTACAATACCGATTGCTGCGCTAAATATAATAGAACGGAGACGTTTATACATCGATTGTTTTTCTTTTATTGTCATTTGCTAGAAACTATACCGTGAATATATATAGTAATCAACTCATGGTGGATATCACTTACATTTTCAGCTCATAATTATTATGCTTTTCGTAGTGAAATGTTCAATAGCTTTATGGTATAAACATATATAAATGATTCACAAAGAAAAATTTCGATGGTGGTGCAGTTTTGCATTGATAGGGCTATTTATTAGTCTTGTCGTACCATTACAGCAAGCTCCGCAGGTGTATGCGGCCAGCAGCCTCGGAAGTTGCCAGTTTATCAGTGCCTCTGAAGTGGGAAACTGTAGCTTTACCGGGATCAACTTCAATGGTTCAGGAAAAAGTTTTTCCTTTACTACGACTTGTCATTCTCCAGGGCTATTTGGTAGTTACAATTTTAGCATCACCGTTGGCAGTAAAATTTCCAGCGGTGGATATAATGGGACCATCCAGACAATCATGAGCGGCAGCACTGGTGGTACATGTAATGGACCAACCGGACTATATAATGGTGCTATTACGATAAGTGACCCTAGCGGGTATGGCCCGGGGGGCGGCAACCCAGGAAGCGGAGGTAATGGTGGCAATAATGCGCCTAGCCCGCAACTTGTCTGTACGACGGATTTTTTTAACCCGTTGACTTGGCTGATATGCCCACTCATCTCTGCAGCCCAAGGCGCAATCGAAGGGTTAACCGCCGGTATCGACTCACTTTTATCTATCAATACCCAAGAAATATTTGGTACAAATAATACGCCCGCACAAGGCTCAACCAGTGCCGGGTTCTACAAGGCATGGAATACTTTCCGCCTATTTGGTGCCGGCCTCATTGTCATTGCCGGCCTCATTATGCTGATTGCCCAGGCTATGGGAAGTGACTTTATTGACGCCTATACGATACATAAAGTGTTGCCCCGAATCCTTATAGCGCTCATCGGAATTTCATTGTCTTGGTGGTTGCTAGCTTTCGCCATAAACTTATCTAATGATATCGGCCTGGGTATCCGCTCAATTATTTATGCACCGTTTGAAGGGTTTGGGCATACCGTCAGGGTTAACGGTGGTGCGGCTACGGTTGGCGCAATTGTAGGTACCGCCACCTTCCTGGTGCTTGGGCTACTCGGTATTGCTTCATTCATGTTCACCGCGCTCTTAGCAATTTTCGTCGGATTTGTCGTACTATTTATCCGACAGGTCATCATTATGATGCTCGTCATCTTCGCCCCACTTGCCATCGCCTGCTACGTACTACCGGGAACTCAGAAAGCCTGGGCATTTTGGAAAGACACCTTCTTGTCAATGCTGATCGTCTTTCCCATTATCTCAGCCATGATTGCCATGGGTAGGGTATTCGCCGTCGTAATGTATAACAACCACACGAGCGGGATACCGACCTTCGTAAATGAGATTGGTGCATTTATTGTGTACTTCGCACCATATTTCTTATTGCCCGCAGCCTTCCGTTGGGCCGGTGGTGCCATGGCTTCGATCGGTGGTTTAGTCAACGACCGACACCGCGGCGCCTTCGACAGGTTGAAAGGATTTCGCAAGAATCAGGCTGCGTCGCGCTATGAACGAGCAAAAGGGAACAACCTCTACCGTGGCAAAAACCGGCTCTCGAAAGCCATCAACACCCTAGCCTGGGGTGGTACGAATTTAAACAAAGCAGGCTACAACCCGAGCAAGTGGAGCTCTAGGTTGCATGAGGCGGGCACAGTGGGTGCTTACGCCGAAGCTAAGGAAATGCTTGAGAAAAACCCAGCACTGGGTGTTATTAAAAACAATAATGCCGCCCTAGGGGCCGCTAGAATGCTCGCGGGAGGTAAATCCAAGGCAGATGTTGAGGCGTGGCTAAAGAACCCTAACGGTGGCGACATCGAAGATACTGAAGTGTTACGGCAAACCATGACTCAAGCTGAGACGTTCCAAAAATCAGGTGGAAACAAAGCGGTACAAATTGCCTCGATTATGGCCGACGCCATCAGCACGACTGGATGGCAGCACGACAAAGGTGCACTTGCGAAAGGCATAGTAGGTACGGCCTGGCAGAAATACGCAAACGATATTGCAGATGTAGCTGATGGCGACAAGAGCCTTGCTCAGCTCATATACGGAGATACCCGCGGCGCATTGGCACGGGCTCGACCAGAACTGGCAGCCCAAAGTTATGCTACTGGTTTTGCTGAAATTCAGAATGTTATGAAGGCTAGTGGTACTCAAGATGAACGAGATGCATTGGCCATAAGTGGCGGCACCCGAGTAGCGCAAGATGCTTTTATGCACTCCGACTCCGGTACTATCTTTAGGGCTAAGGACTACTCTCAGGAAGCCCTTTTCAAAGTCGCCAGCCAACAAGTTTTAGGGCAACAGGCAAATGCTGGTCAGGTAGACCCAGATTTGAGTGCGCATATTGGCGACATTACCGCCGGCTTGGCCAACGCGAAGCAAGGTGTCGTCTGGGCGTCGCCACAGGCGGTTAAGATCTTGCGTGAAACCATAGATAGTTCGCCGAGCGTAAAGGCGGATGTCGACAAAGCCGTGTCAAATAGTAGAGGACAAGATATTCCACGAGACATAATTCAGCCACCAGAGGGCGGATAGAGAAGATGGATGCCTGCTCACAGGTCAGGGTCAACCTTTAGCCGTCAGCCCGTGGAAGTTGGG
>CAYVOS010000097.1:0-3883 GCA_964453515.1 uncultured Candidatus Saccharibacteria bacterium
GACTTTGAGATGACAGAAGAAGAGCTTATTAATTCGTGAATTATCTACTGGATACTCATATTCTGCTTTGGCTTAGACTAAGCCCTGAGAAATTGAGTCCGTTACACAAAAAAATTATTGAGTCATCTGAAAATGAAAAGTTCGTTAGCTCTATATCGCAATGGGAGATTAGCTTAAAATATGCTCTAGGTAAGCTAGAACTTGGCAGTCATACTCCAGATGAATTCCTGGCCGGAATATATAAAATTGGGCTAAAGGATATCACTCCTTCTTCCGAACAGTGGTCCACCTATTACTTACTACCCAAGATAACGGGTCACAGAGACCCTTTTGACAGGATGATCATATGGCTAGCTATCCAAAGCGGCATGACTTTATTATCTAGCGATAGCAAGTTCGATACTTATAAACCTCACGGGCTTAGTGTAATTTAGCGTCTTGTTCTAATCCAGCCCGGTAGTTACTGTGTTGGACTTGGCAGGGGTAGTGCCTCAAACGCCTCATGCCATCGCAATAGTTCAGCCTTGAGACGGTTCCAGGCCGCAATGGGAAAGTGTACCAACAAGCTTATGTTTAAATACTCCAGTATTTTCATGGAACACATTTCATATCCCAGTCTTCCGCAAACAGACACAAATACACTCGGGTATTCCGCATAAACAGATTGATTCAAGGTGTTAAGAGATATGGGTTCAATAAACTGCCAAAAAGCAGCACACGCATACAATGCAAAATATGAGATGTCCACACTGTCATCGAGAAGTTGGAGAAATGACACGCAACACGTGTCCCAGTTGTGGTCACTACTTTACTGCGGACGAGAATCCGCTCGCACCACATCTCCACAATACCATGTAAACTGTTACGGTTTATCTTTTACGTCAAGATGTCGTCGTGTGACATATATGTAGTGTGCCAGTCCAGCAACCGCAGCTACGCCAGCAAAGAGTTCAAGTACACTGCCGGGGCCGGTATTTGCCAGTTGCTGCGGGCTGGCAGTCGAACCGGAAGTACTGCTGGGGCTGTCAGTGCCCGGTGAACCCTGCGTACTTGAGTTAGCATTTGAGCCTGAGGCACTGCTCGAACTTGAGCCAGACTTTTGCTGACTTGATGAAGTTTGCTTCGGCTTTGGCGCTGGAGTTTTGGACGTCTGGGATGTTGGCGGGGTATTTGTCGCTACGGTACCTTGGTTTGTTGGGCTGATTCGAAAGAAGATAGCCCAAATGAGGGTTCCTAAACCGACGAGCACTAGCACTACTAGCCCAAGACGGACAAAGGAAATTCTCCGCGGTATATCTTGGTCGTTAGGTGGCATACGATCATCCTCTCTGTATGCCTTAATAATATACTAAATTATCAATTATGTCACTTACATGATTTAAGCTCGAGGACAATGAACCCCATATGCCACTAATCGTAACGAATTAGGTGATACTACTGCCATGAACGCATACGGACAAGTTTTGCACGAAACTCCTGACGCTTTCGGCGCTGCTCGGTGGTCTTATGAGCGAGCTTTCGCTCCATGCGTTCAATAAACTCTCTGCGTCGCAGTACTGGGTCTAGCTGCTGTGCATCTTCATGTGTCAACATGGCGCCTCCCTTTATCTCATGTGTACGATAAGCATTATTACGTACTTTGAAGAATCGGGCAGTGAACTAATTAACTTTAGATGAGTGAGAAAAATCACCACCTAGTGGTATCTAACAGAGAAGATGATCAGGTATTCGCGTTAAAAGCGAATTCGATGCAGAAATTGATCAATGACGTCTTTTCGCAAATTTTCCATGGGCAAACGAGCGCTCAAGAGCTGCACGATCTTCTGCTCATCGGTAGGTGCGTAATAGACGGTAAGAACCGGCATAAACCGCCTCAGTGGCATAAACGAGATACTTGATAACGCACCCTCATGAGCCAATACGAATGAGCGGAACTGGGCGAAATCATAAAATTTTTCCCCAATCGTGAGACCGCCAGTTTCAAGGCGGTAGTTGAGGGTTCGTGGCTGACGCTTCGCATATACACCAAAAATAATCGCAGCAAAAATAATGATACTCGCCGTTATAATATCCCTAGTGATCAGGTATACGATTGCCGTAAAGGAGATCACCGAAGCAGTCATAACCAGGTACCAATTCAAACCCTTCTCATGGGCAACAAATTCTGAAGCAGTCCAACTTACATCCTCATCGGTAAGTGCCGGCTGTTGAGCACTTGGGGTCTCAGGGGAAACCGTAGGTTGCGGTTGCATTGATGGAGTTTGGCCTTCCGGTTTGAACTGCCAATTGGAGGATGCATCAGGCGTTTGCGGTTTTTCCGTATCCATAAGCGATATTGTACACGGTGGATACGAAAATGACACCTACTTTTGAACAAGTGTCTTTTACTTGGCGGAGAGGGAGGGATTCGAACCCTCGCTGGAACTCGCGCCCCACTAACGATTTAGCAAACCGTCCCCTTCAGCCACTTGGGTACCTCTCCCTGGAGAGCGCGACCAGCACATTATATCTGATGCTGCTACCAATAAAAAGGGGAGCCGCCGGTCAGCCGTAGCGTATAGTAGAGCCTAACGAAGAGTAGATGTGAAACTATTGCAACAATTTTCCGTTCCACCGCTTACCAAGAAGACTGTAGCGCTCGGTCTTTCCTCGCTATTGCTGCTGACCGTTATAATCTGTAGCGTTCTCTTTGAAGGTAGCCAGCAGTTTCCCATGCTTGCCCAATCATTCCTGCACGGTAAACTGAATTTTCTCTCATCGATCGGCGGGGTAGGCCAGGATCCCGTACTGTACCGGGGTAAAGTTTACTGGAGCGATGGTCCGTTCCCGGCATTAATACTGATGCCATTTGTAGGCCTGTTCTCCTTATTTCACCACTTTTTCTTTCTGGGCTACCTGACGTGGGCACTAGTGATTGGCACCATCTACTACATTATTCGCATTGCCCGCAGCCTAGGATACTCTTGGCAGGATAGCTATCTGTTAATGTTGGGCTTTACACTGGGAAGCGCCTACATTGGCGCCATTGCCGAATCCAGCAGCTGGCTCTTTGCCCAGACACTCACCACACTGCTACTGTTTTGGGTACTTGCCGAATTTTATACACGTCAACAACGACGCTGGTGGCTTATCGGCTTATTGATTGGTTGCATCACCTTAACCAGGATTACCGCGGCTCCCGTCATCATATTCTTCGGAGCCTATTTGTTGTTTGAGCCCAAGGAAAGGGAACATTGGTGGCAAAACCTGGCCCAGCTCTGCCTGCCCGCTGTTGCCGCCGTAGGCCTGATTGGCCTATATAACGCCGCGCGTTTCGGCAGCCCGTTTAACGGCGGGAACGCGTACCAACTACTCAGCAAAAAGTCAGCCGCCTCGAGAGCCCTGGGGTTTATTAGCCCAGTACACATTCCCACTAACTTCTATAGCGCCGTGCTCAAGGGACCGATACCGGTCCTCAGAAGTACCACCTCCTGGAGCCTTAAATTCCCATATATTGCAAATGATAGAATGACCGGCATGAGTATTTTCTGTACTTCGCCGTATTTACTGCAGCTGTTTACGAACAATTGGCGCGACGTGTCACGCACAACGCGTTTTCTCTTGCCACCGATATTTCTCAGCGCCCTAGCGCTGTTTTCATACTACGGAGTTGGAGCATTCCAGTTCGGCTATCGATACGCCCTGGACTTTATGCCAGAGCTCTTTGTTTTATTCATGGTTTTGTATAGCCAGCGTCATGATCAGATAGCGACAGGAATGACCTGGTTATTACTGGGTGCAGGCGCGCTTAACTTCTACCTGCTGATTTTCTACATATTCTAACCATTCTGGCGGAGAGGGAGGGATTCGAACCCTCGCTGGAACTCGCGCCCCACTAACGATT
>CAYVOS010000098.1:0-3872 GCA_964453515.1 uncultured Candidatus Saccharibacteria bacterium
ATGAGCTGGTGGAGGCTCTTAAGGCAGCTAATAACGAACGGTCTGCATTTGAGGCTGCTTGGTTAGCTCATGCGCTGGTTGACGGTCTGACGCCCGCACACCATTATCCTTATGAAGAGGCATTGGAAGCACTGCGCGGAGAAGACCGGTCGAGCCGCACATCATTAAAAAGTCGAGCTATAGTTAAGGGAGATTCTGCTACAGATTCGTTAAAGCGAAGCCTGCAGGTAATCGGCCCAAAAGGACTTTTAACGACGCATACTACCTTTGAGGCTGGTGCGTACATGATCATGATGCCGCTAAAGTTGAATTCTGCGTTCCCAACACAAGAAGATTTGAAGACCATGAGAGAGGTAGGCGTTGAATCATACTTTCAACTTGTGGCTCGCGAAGTGGGAGCGAAAGGGCTGTTTGACCAGTTTTTGTTGCATGGCTGGACTCCAAAACTTGCACGAACCGTGCGTACCTGGATGGCACCTCGCATGGTAAGTATGGTAACGCTCGCATGGTACAGCGCTTTAATTGATGCAGACATTATTCAAGAAGAAAAGTTATGAGAATCGTAGCGGGCAGCTTAGGGGGTCAAGTCTTTGAAACACCAGGGACTAATAAGACACATCCTATGAGTGACCGCGTCAGGGGCGCACTGTTTAACGTTCTCGGCGACCTGGACGGGTTGACCGTATTGGATGCATTTGCCGGAAGTGGCGCGCTAGGGTTCGAGGCTGTTAGCCGTGGCGCAAAACACGTCACGCTAATTGATAGCGATCGAAAGGCTCAAAATACGATCGCAAAAAATATCAAGACACTCCGCATACTGGCAAGTACTAAACTGATTAAGGCCAAGGCAAATGCTTGGTTAAATACCAATGAAAAGGCGACGTTTAATGTCGTGCTTTGTGATCCGCCTTATGATGAATTGCAAATGTCGTTAATAACTCGTTTAGCAAACAAGGTAGATAAGGGTGGGATTTTGGTTTTGTCTTTACCGCCAAAGACTGAGATCCCGATTGCGCAGGATGCATTTGAATTGGTAGTCGAGAGAGACTATGGAGATGCTCGACTAGTTTTTTATCACCGTATCAGGTAAAATACGCTCGATGCTCGCACCGCGGGGATGTGGTGGAATTGGTAGACACGCTAGCCTTAGGAGCTAGTGCCGCAAGGCGTGAAGGTTCAAGTCCTTTCATCCCCACCAGCAGGGACAAACCTATTCTTCATCTGTTGAATAGGTTTTATTATTTTCAGTTTTCGGGTACCCATGAAAGGACGACCAAACTTTCTGGCTACCTATGAGCTTTGACGCACGAGTTCTTCCCTCATCGCCCTTTTTGGCGAGTATCCCGACATTTTGTCGGGATACTTTTAAAGTATGTCGGGATTTGCTATATTAAAAACATGAGCATATCCACTCGCCAACAGCAAATTATGTCCGCTTTCCTTGTGGGAAGCAGTTCATTGCCGCAGCTTACGCAGCTATCAACATTTGCTGATGTCACTGAACGCACATTGCAGCGTGATATCAATGAGTTGATTGAACTGGGGTTGGTAAACCGTCAAGGCGAAGCCCGCGCGGTTACTTATATGGTTACAGCCTCGGGCCAGCTTGGGCTTACACTCTCAGAATCACAGCTTGAGCAAATTTTTGCCAATGAAAAACGGCTAGATATACATTACGATTTTACGCGTCTGGATGCATTGCAGGCCAATCCTCTATTTACAGAAAAAGAACGAGAGCTGCTTTCTCAATACGATTCGGTTTTTAAAAAGAAGCTAAGGACTGCTCCCCGGGATATACTCCGCCGCGAGCGCGAGCGCATTACCATTGAGCTATCGTGGAAATCTTCCCAATTCGAAGGCAATACTTACTCGCTGCTCGAAACTGAAACGCTCTTGAAAGAAGGCATCCCTGCAACCGGGAAAACCCAAGAAGAGACAACCATGGTACTGGATCACAGGAAGGCACTGGATTTCTCGGAGCATCACAAAGACGAGTTTGCAGGTACGCTTACAGTGCAAACTGTCATAGAGCTGCATCGACTGCTTGCCGAGGGCCTATTCGATCACGGCATCCGCGAAAGGCTGGTCGGCATCACGGGCAGTGTATATAAGCCGCTCGACAACAAATTCCAAATAATGGAAGAGTTGCAACACTTATGCGACGTGATTAACGCCAAAGAAAGCATATACGAGAAAGCACTCTTGGCATTCACCTACGTTTGTTACCTGCAGCCGTTCAATGATGGCAACAAGCGCACAGGCCGTATTCTCGCTAACGCACTACTGTATGCACAAGATTCTTTCCCGCTATCACTCCGCGCCGTAAGCGTGAACACCTACAAGCTGGCCATTTTGGCATTTTACGAGCTGGGTATCTTGGGCAATGCGAAGCAGGCATTTCTAAGTCAAGCAAAATTCGCAGCCGAGAACTACGCAATCTAGCTGCAATCTTCATCAAGCAGTTACTGGATTCCTTGAACCTCTTGCTCGGGAATTTGATTTATCTTGAGTGCTAAGTCCTCCTCAAATGTTTGATTCCAGAACCGCCTCCACAGATGGGAAGAAAAAAAACGAGGTAAGAATTTACCATCCAAACAAATGGTAGCAGCTTGATGAAACAGAAGAACTTCACATACCCGAAAAGGAACTATCGACATCCTTTTCGCTCGTACCAATAGAACATCTATAAGGTATCGCAAGCAAACATTTTATATGCCCGTGTTATTTTCTTCGTCAAGGAGCTGGCGCACGACCTTGACATCAACGTCGAGATCTTCCGTAAAGGTTATATTCCTGTACTGCCATCCCCACCATATTGCAGTACTTACAGGTGTATCCACAGAGATACATTTTATTTATTTAAATTTTTGATACAATAAGAGGAATAGGGATGAAAAAAACAGGTCAATTTTTTGTCCGCCAAAATATAGTTACTAATTTGATACAGGTCTAATTTTGTGAAAATCATTAGTTTTTACGGTTATGCTTAAAAAAATTAAATATTATGATCAAGGAGTATGATCCTAAAGATGATTACAAGGATTGACGATATATCTTCAGAATCAATACACGATTATAACCAGGTGTAGACCGAGCGGTTTTGTAAGTACGCCGGCAACATATATCGAACATGATTGCTATCAAATATCGTGAGGTTTACAATTAGCAAGCATATGGATTTTAAACAAAATTCTAGAAATACCCGTAGCATTGATGGATTTAACAGTCGTCGAAGGAGGCAGATAGCTTCAGCAAGCGATGTGCCAGTTAGAAATAGTAATGAGTTACCACAACGACCTGTACGGGTGCTGTCAGGCGAGCAGCGGGAGAGGCCGCGCTATACGAGTAGCTCCTTGTATCAAAGGAGTGTGAATAATAATCGGCCTATAATTGGTATTACGCTGCCAAACCCAAAGTTTGGCCAGAGACTTGGTAGTTCAGGAAATACGCAGTGGCTTGGTCTACAATCACCCTTTGAAGGCGATAATATTAAACCACGGAAAGCTAAATGGTCATGGAAGCGTAAAACAGCGGCTATATTTGCTGTGCTTATTGCTCTTGTGATTGGAGCTGGTGGCTGGCTTGACTGGAATGTTAATAAAGTTTTTCATTGTGGAATATCGTGTGATGTCCAAGCTTTGTTCAGCCATACGACACTGAATGGTGAGGCACAAGGTAGGGTTAACATTTTGTTGGCCGGCTATCAGGGGAGTGAGAGTGATGAAGGGCCATTAACAGATTCGATTATGATTGTCAGCATTGATACCAAAAATCATACAGCGTTTACCATGAGTGTACCGAGAGACTTATGGGTCAATATTCCCGGACTTGGCAGCTACCAAAAGATAAATGCAGCAAATACCGTAACAAAC
>CAYVOS010000099.1:0-3843 GCA_964453515.1 uncultured Candidatus Saccharibacteria bacterium
CGAGAAAGGTATATACCTTGACAGCTTAGTGTCCTAGTAATGGCCTTATTTTAGGTTTACTTTAGTACGTATAGTATTAACTATTTATTCTCTCTACGCAACAGGGTATAATCATAAGCATGACAGATCAAAATAAACACCACGTTGTAATAGTTGGTGGCGGTTTCGGCGGCCTCAAGGCCGCTTTAGAACTCTCTAAAAACGAAAACGTCGCCGTAACCCTAATATCGGACCAAAAGAACTTTCGTTACTACCCAAGCCTGTACCATACAGCAACCGGGGGTCTGCGTACTCAGTCAAGCATTCCGCTGAAAGATATTATTGCAGACAATCCAATCGAATATGTGTACGGCACCGCCGTCACGGTCGACCGGTTCAAGAAAGCCGTTGAGCTCAAGAGTGGCAATGCTGTAAACTTTGACACCCTGATACTATCGCTCGGCGTCGTTACTAATTACTTCGGCATCAAAGGCCTCGATAAGTATTCGTACGGCATTAGATCGATTGAAGAAATTGAACAATTCAAGCAACATCTCCATCGGCAAATGCAGGATGAACATCAACCCGATCTTAACTACATTATTGTCGGTGCCGGGCCAACAGGGATCGAACTTGCAGGTGCTTTGCCCGAATATTTACGAAAATTGATGAGCTGCCATGGTATCAAGCACAAAGCGATTCATATCCAACTCGTAGAGGCATTGCCGCGTTTGTTGCCTCGTTCACCAAAAACCACTTCGCTTGCCGTATGTCGTCAACTGCACCATCTTGGCATTAAGCTCCTCCTAGGACAAACGGTCCAGGGCGAGACTGCAGATGCCCTCGTCATTAACGGCAAACCACTACCAAGCCACACCGTTGTTTGGACGGCTGGGATGGCTAACCATCCATTTTTCACTGCCAACAATTTCGCCTTAAACGAACGACATAAGGTGGTCGTCAATGACTACCTAGAAGCCGAGCCGAATATATACGTCATTGGAGACAACGCCAATACGCTATTCAGCGGCATGGCTCAGACTGCGCTGCATGACGGTAAATTCGTTAGCGAGAACATCCGCCTGAAGCTTGAGGGTAAGGCTCTAAAGAAATACAAAGTGCGTCAGCCCGTATCAATCATTCCAGCTGGTCCATACTGGGCAGCTGTTGACTGGGGTAAGTTTCATTTCTACGGCCGGCTTGGCTGGATTCTCCGTGAAGTAGCAGATCTCGTTGGCTTCCATGACCTCGAACCGTGGTGGCAAGCCTCCGAACAATTTCTGACTGAGCTAGGAACAGAGGAGACTGAGTGCGCTGTCTGTGCCACTGCCGAACAAACGGTCTAGGGCATAACGTATCATGAAAAACCCTCGGGGTTACTGTGTTATAAGCCCCGAGGGTATAGTGTCATCTCCTTTCTTGGAATGTGTTTTGTATATGCAGCCTTGAGAGGGCTATAGACGCGACGGCACTCAAAACCACTCCCGACACCAGAAATCCTGTCGCCAGATTAGTGTGGTCGATTAGTACCCGATACGCCTCCGAGATACCAGCTGATGTTAAAAAATACTTGAAACGAAAAACGCCTCCGGTTCGGAGGCGTATCGTGAACTATGAACTATGTATTATTACTTAAGAGATAGATCCGATACGCCCAGCGTCAAACTTTTTGATGTAAGACTGCCAAATACAACACTGCCGCCATTCATTGCGGTAGCTTGTGTCTGTAGCTGGATAGCACAATATCGTTTCATAACGTTAGCAGTATACCAGGAACTTAGATTCTAATCCCAATCGCAACACTACCACTTAGCTTCAAACACTTGCTTCGGGGTCTTGTAGCCCAGTCGTTTCCTCGGTCTAGTATTGAGCTCTTCTACTGCCCGGTCAAGTTCTTCCTGAGTGAGATGAGCGAAGCTCATCTTCTTCGGGAAGTAGAATCGGAGCAGGCCGTTCGTATTCTCATTGGTACCTCGTTCCCAGGAGTGGTAAGGCTGCGCGAAATACACCTGTAACTGGGCCTGCCGCTCAATGGCTTCGTAGTTACTCATCTCGGTGCCGTTGTCGAGGGTGAGCGTCTGTCGGTAGCGAGCTGGTATACCCGTGAAACTTGTTTGGGCTGCGGCGGCGAAGGCTGCCGCAGTACCACGCTCCAGCTTCACGGCTCTGAGATACCCACTCTTGCGTTCCACAAAGGTAGCGATGCAGCCACTGTGACCTTTACCGACAACTGTGTCACCCCCCCAATGTCCGTAGGTTTTGCGAGCCAGAATGTGGGTAGGTCGGGCGGTAATCCGCCGACCTTCTTTCTGTTTGTCCCGGAAGGCTTTGCGAATGCTGTTCTCTCTGGTGCGGCGGTACTTACCTTTGCGGCAATGCAGATGCTTGAGTAAGTGTCGGGCGTGCAGGTAGATCCAGTCGTAGATGGTTTGGATGGAGACGCGGAGCTTTGCTCCGCTGCTCGTGAGAGCGCCAGCTATTTGTTGCGGCGAGTCGTTGCGGGTAAGCTTCCGCTCGACCAGGGCAGCCAGCTTTGGGTACCGTAACAACTTGGTACGCAGGGTATTAGCTGCCGCTCGTCGGGTTCGGTTCAGTACTCGCGCTGAGTTAGGTTCATACATGCCGCTTGCACGGCGGTTCCGAGCGAGTTCTCGACAAACAGTGCTGGGACTGACGCCCAGTACCAGCGCTACCGAGCGCTGGCTGTAACCGAGCCGAGTGAGTAAGCTTAGCTCTACGCGTTGTTGTTGTGTAAGATGGAAGTGCATCTCTGTTCTCCTTGTAGTTAGTTGCTTAGTAACTACTAGTCTACAAGACAAGGAACAGAGGTGCTTTTTGGTTAGCTGTAGTGGTGGTGGCTGACGCCACCACCTACATTGTGTTTATGTTGCGTTTCGGGATGGAATCTAAGGAATAGTAATTGTAAATACATTTATTATATTTCCTAGTTATTCTTTGATAAAAATCCTATAGTAACCTACGTCTTTTTCGTATAATCAAATGTATGATGCCGATCACATACGGGGAACACTCCGGTGTCGCACATAATGCACGATGGTATATAAGTTTACGCTGGTTCATGATCACCGCCATCTCAGTACCAACCCTTATCACGCAGTTTGTAAAAGAAGGATGGACCAACGACGCACAATTAACGACCACCTTTTTCCTCATTGCGCTTACCAGTAACGTCCTCTTCCATTTTCTAGCAAGACTTCGGAGTTCAGTTCATTACTATAGATCCCTCGCGGCCATTCTGATCTCATTCGATATCCTCCTAGTTTCGGCCCTCATTTTCGCGAGAGGTGGCTTAGAGAGCAGGAGCGTCATTCTCTATGTGTTTCCTATTCTTGGTGCAGCACCTATATTCGGCAGTTTGGCGGTATACATAGCTGCAGCATCAGCCATCGTGATATATAACGCGCAAATACTACTCGATTACTTCGGGATACTACGTCCGCAGGGTATCCACATTCTCGTCCTACATACCAGCGCAACGAACGTCGTCGAATCGATCACTTACATCTCAAGTGTTTTGACCCTATGTGCGCTGGTTGCCGACTACATGACCAGACGACTCGTCGTGAAAGAACAGCAGGCATCAAAAAATTTAGACGGGCTTAATAAAGCGCAGCACATCGCCAAAATGGGCAGCTGGGAGTGGGACAAAAAGACAAATTCCATCGTCTACTCAGGAGGATTTTACACGCTGCTGCATATAAAACCGGGTACGCCACTGAATAATAAGTACGGGCTGCTTGACTTTGTGCATCACGACGATAAACACAGGGTGAAGCGGATTATCGACAACGCCTTTAAACGTTGCCGACCCTATCTGTACGAAGCTCGCATCAGTATTCCCGG
>CAYVOS010000100.1:0-3821 GCA_964453515.1 uncultured Candidatus Saccharibacteria bacterium
TAAAGACGAACCGTACAGCGACGATCAAAATCCGTTCAACCGCATCTTTAAAGAAGGGAAGACAATTCGAGATAATACCGCTACCCTAGTCACCCGGTCTAATAAGCATATTGCCATCATGATCAGTGTCTCACCGCTCATGGACGACAAACAATCCGTCAATGGCGCCGTGGCAATTTTTAGGAATGTCAGCAAAGAACGGGCAGAAGAGCAGCAGCGCGGTGAGTTTATTAGTACCGCCAGCCATGAAATGCGAACCCCGGTTGCCGCTATTGAGGGATATTTGTCATTAGCATTAAATGATAAAGTAGCAACCATTGATAGCCGAGCGCGTGATTACCTTGAAAAAGCGCACTCCTCCACCCAACACCTCGGCAAACTCTTCCAAGATTTGCTCACCTCAGCTAAAGCAGAAGACGGCCGCCTGACTAATCATCCGTCAGTCATTGAAATGGGCGCCTACCTGCAACAACTGACAGAAGACCTGAAATTTTCCGCGGAAAAGAAAGGACTCTTTAGTGAGTTCATTCTCGGCTCCAGTAACGTGATCGATGCCAGCAGCGGTAGTACTAACGAAAAAGTCGTTAAGCCGCTTTACTATGTCTGGGCAGATGCGGATCGAATGCGCGAAGTCATTACAAACCTCTTCGATAACGCCGTTAAATACACCGAGGAAGGCAAAATATCTATCGGCCTGACCGGTAACACAGAAGTAGTCCAGCTGTATGTCAAAGATACCGGACCCGGTATTCCACGCGAGGATATTCCGCACTTGTCTGAGAAATTCTACCGCGTCGACAACAGCGCGACCCGAACAATCGGCGGCACCGGGCTTGGGCTTTTCATTTGCCGCAAAATTGTTGAACTTTACCAAGGCCGTATCTGGGTAGACAGCGAGCTCGGCAAGGGAAGCACGTTCTACATCAACCTACCACGACTCACGACACAACGTGCTGAGCAGCTTCAAGCTACAGCGGCAACGGACACCCAGAATATAACGCCTACAATTACTTCGCCAACGTCTATTTAACATGATACAATTTAGAAAACGTAAGCTTTGACAATAATATAACGGGGGCACTAGCATCCATGGCAAAAATAATGCTGGTCGAGGACGACACAAACCTGAGCGAGATTTATCAGGCACGCCTCACCGCAGAAGGATATGAAATCGTCTCGGCGCACGATGGTGAAGAGGCGCTTGCGCTCGCCGCAAAAGAAAAACCTGATCTCATCGTCTCTGACGTGATGATGCCAAAAATTAGTGGTTTCGAGATGCTTGACATCTTACGAAATACCGAAGGGCTTAAAGAAACTAAGGTCATTATGCTTACCGCCTTAGGCCAAGCCGATGACAAGACCCGCGCTGATTCACTCGGTGCCGACCGGTACCTCGTGAAATCACAGGTCACCCTGGAAGACATAGTAAAAGCCACCCAAGAGTTATTAACCGGAACCACCGTACCGACCACAACCCCTAATACAGTGCCAGACCCGGTAGCTCCCGCACCAGCACCTACACCAATGGCGGTGGCAGCGCCGCCAGTAGCTGTAACGCCAGCTCCAGCCGCACCAGCACCCGTTGCAGTACCACCGGTAGCACCCGTGCCAGTCGCAGCTCCAGCGCCAACACCGGCACTTGTTACTACACCTCCCGCCGCTCCCGCGATACCAAATCCTATTGACGCTCCGGCACCGCAACCTGCACCCGAAGCTCCCGCACCAGCACCCGTTGCAGCGCCCGTCATTACATCAGTACCGGCACCGACTCCCGTTTCAGCGCCACCGGTTGCCGTTCCAGATCCCGCTCCGGCACCGCCCACTAACCCGACCGTTGCAGCGGACAATCAGCTTGTTGCTGATGCTATCGAAGGCCTTATGGAGGGCGTTGCAGACAGGCCTGCCGCTATGCCAGCTGCGGCCGCTCCGGCACCGCAACCTGCACCCGAAGCTCCCGCACCAGCAGATGTATCAGCCGACTCAGCCGGTGATGAAAGCAAAGACAGTTCTGGCGGAAGCAATAAGAAGATTATTAAGCCAATAACCGACGACGTTAATGCCCCGAAACCCAGTCTCGAGTCATTGCTTGCCGACGAAGAACGCAAGAATTTAAGCGCCACTGGCGCTACAACCGCAACTGATGTACCCGCAGCCAAAGCATCGGTAACCGAAGTACCACACCAACCGGGTCATATCATAACGCCTAGCGCAGCCGAAAACCTTAATAACGGCGTCGGCATCGACCCGAACAGCATAGCACTCTGAAGTTGAGGCTACATCGATAGGCTGCTAAGCTGTTAGTTATGCGCATCAATCGCTTTCTAGCTGCAGCAACTGGTATAAGCCGCCGCAGCGCCGACATGGCCATCGAACAGGGACAGGTTAGCGTAAACGGCAAGCCCGCCACCATAGGGAAAGATATTTCCGACCAAGACGTCGTCATCTACCAAGGCCAGACCGTTCGCATACTTGACGACACCCAACTGCAGGTGATCATACTTAACAAACCAGCGGGGTATGTATGTTCACGGAACGGTCAGGGAAGTCATACAATTTACGAATTACTGCCAGAACGATTATGGCAGCTGAAGCCAGTCGGACGACTCGACAAAGATTCATCCGGTTTACTACTGCTGACGAATGACGGCAACCTCGCCCATCAGCTTACTCACCCCAGTTTTCTAAAGATAAAACAATACG
Organism: uncultured Candidatus Saccharibacteria bacterium; assembly: GCA_964453515.1. Taxonomy (GTDB): domain Bacteria; phylum Patescibacteriota; class Saccharimonadia; order Saccharimonadales; family UBA4665; genus JAICLK01. The sequence continues at coordinate 2,701 of CAYVOS010000100.1, forward strand.
ACATTATACTAAATAAAGCACTGGCACCGTTGCATCATCAGATGATAGTAGATCATGGCATCCAGCTCGATGACGGACCCAGCCGGCTACGGCTAGCCCGAAAAATTGAAGGTGATGATACGACCTGGCAGGTAACTATGCATGAAGGCCGGAACCGACAGATTCGCCGTACGTTCGCCGCACTTGGCTACACGGTCATCAAACTACACCGAACCAGTTTCGGCCCTTACGAACTCCGCGATCTTAAGGAAGGCGGATATACTCAGTCTAGACGTAAAAATCTTCAGGTAAAGCCGTCTTAACCGCGTCCAGGGCAAATACCGGTTAAACTGTTTGCTTCGGAAAACAGAGGCTAGCAACGTATGCACCGGCACGCAGCTGATTATGGGTCGTCCCCACGATACCGCGATACTCCTCGAATTGGTTTCATAGGATACTTCCGCTGGTACCACATTCATATTGGCCACGATTTATAAATACCGGATTTCAGGCGCTAAAACTGTAAGGTGTCCGTCATTTTCTACGGACGCCTAAAGTAAGCAAGCTTTAAAATTATCTTTGTACTTCGTCAATGAGGTTTAATCTGTTAAAATAGGGGTAATGGCAAGTAAACTACCAATCGTGGCAATCGTAGGCCGTGCTAATGTTGGCAAATCCAGCCTGTTTAATGCCGTCCTCGATCGCCGTGAAGCGATTGTTGCCCGTGAAGCGGGAACTACAAGAGACAGCGTTATTGCGAAGGCCACCTGGCGCAATCAGGATTTCTGGATAGTTGACACTGCCGGCATGAAAGACGCTGAGGATGAATTTGAATTTACCATTCAGGAACAAATCCTGCAAGCTACTGATAGCGCGGACGTCATTTGGGTTGTCGTAGAAGCTGATACGGTCATAACTGAAGAAGACCGCCGGGTCGCCAAACTGGCGCTGCGCAGTAAGAAACCGGTATTCCTGGTCGTGAATAAAGTAGATAAGGCCAAGGGCGCCGACTTGACCCTCTTCGCCCGACTTGGCGTTCAACCAATCGTGCACACTAGCACCACGCAGCACCGTGGCATCCACGAACTGCTTGATATGCTCATCACAAACATCCCCAAAGCAACGCTCAAAGAAGATAGCAA
>CAYVOS010000101.1:0-3787 GCA_964453515.1 uncultured Candidatus Saccharibacteria bacterium
TGGAGGAATCCAGCTTACCGGTTTGAGTTGACGGATTTTGCGTAAGTCGAGTGTAGTTAGTTCTGAACAATTTGAGATGACTCCAGCAGATCGCGGCGCGGAGTTTATTTTGCGTGAAGGTGTGCGTTCTCTGCGGCGGCGATTTGGTACTGCTGCTTAGCCACATTCCAGAGATCGGGGTCGTGTAATATTTCCTTACGATAGTACCAATACTCTGCACCCCAGAGATAGATTGTTTTGATACCGGTAGCTTCGCCGTATTTGAACCGATCTTTCAGTCGGGTGGCATCGAGTGACTTATTCTGTTCTGCTAGGCTGATTTGTGTAATGCCCTTCCCGTTTGGCGGCCAAGGTTCTGCTTGCAGCTCGTGGATGATCGTATTCTTACCGGTTATAATCTCTTCAGTGCCGGCAAGGAAGGCGTAGAACCACGCCGGGAATGGATATTCGAAATAGCGGTGTGTTATAGTGGCGTCCCAAACGCGTTTGTATACACTCACTCCAAACTCATCTGGTGTTGGCTGGCCGAGCGGTGTGCCAAGTGCATTGTTACTGCGGGCAATAATAACCATATGGTTCGGGTCAAGTTTCTTTACTAAATTGAACTCACTGATCAGGCGATTACGGTCGAAGTTCTGGCACGTCCCGAATGCTTTTAAGAAATACTCGTTCTCTAGTTGGTAACTTTGCAGAGCGGGATTGTTTTTATATCGCTCAATAACGGCAGTCATATATTGGTCAAGTTCCGGCTCCCATTGGCTGTCGGGTGCGCCCGTGTTGACCCAGCTGGGTGGATGACATTCCGGCCAACGCGGCTGGCGTAACCCAATACTTAGCGTAACTTTTGCATGAGCAGCGTCAGCTTGTGCAAACTCCCAATCTAATGTAGAAAAATCGTATTGTCCTTTGACTGGCTCAATATCGCTCCAGTAGCTGACGAACCGCAAATTTTTGATGTTTAGATCGTATATGATGGCATGAAGGGTCTGCTTGGGGTTCAGACCGAAGCTCTCAGCGTAATCTGGTATGAAAGAAGCGCCTAGCGTGAGCGGTGTGCTGCGCTGCTGCCAGATGTACCACCGGGCAATGCCGTACATGGTGCCGACACTCAAAGCTACGAGAAACACAAGTATCACAACAACTTTATGAAACCAGTTCCGTCGCCAGTACTTGAGGTAACACCGCCCAATGTACCGCGGAATCTGAATAAAAACCGAAAATGAGTTTCCCGAAAGCTTTGTATTTTGTTGTTTTGCCATATAATTTAAGGGTAAGATTTCTTATGCATAAAAGCTTGAGCATAATTATACCAGCGTACAACGAGGCGCGCCATATAAAGGCATGTCTCGACGCGATTGCGGCACAAACGGAAATGCCTGATGAGGTTATCGTCGTAGACAACAACTCGACCGACCGAACGGTTGAGATTGCTCGTAGCTATCCGTTTGTGACAGCTGTAAACGAAGCCACACAAGGCATTGTCTATGCCAGAAATTGCGGCTTCAACGCGACGAAAACTGATATTATTGGGCGGATTGACGCCGACTCAATCTTGCCCGTCGATTGGGTTGCTCGTATCAAGGAGTTCTATGCTGAAGCAGAGCATTTCGAGCACTACGCCTATACCGGGGGTGGCTATTTCTATAATAAGCCATTGCCTGGATTGAATGCATGGCTACAGTCGCAATTTGCGTTCAGGACTAACCGATTAATTATGGGCCACTATATTCTATTTGGCTCCAATATGGCCCTGCCACGGCATTTGTGGGAGGCAGTTAAAGATGAAATGTGTTTGCGGAACGATATCCACGAAGACCTGGATCTCTCGATTCATCTTCACCGGCATCAATATAAAATTACATACCATGCAGACGTGGTTGTTGGTATTGAGATGCGTCGCGTAGGCCCAGAACGTACCATTGCACTGCACGAAAATCTGATGTGGTGGCCGCGAACGCTTCGGGTACACCACAATCGGCGGTGGGTGTTTGGCTGGATGGGGGCTGAGCTTCTGTACTACGGGGCTATTGTCTTGCCGTGGATAGATTGGGTGGCAGCACGCCTCTCTGCACAGTCGGGTTGGCGACAGCGTTTGGCGAAAGTCTATGCGAGCTTTGGGTATGTCGAAGACTAACATGCCACAGATTTCAATTGTGATTCCGACTTACAATGAGGCAACGTATATTGGTCGGCTGCTCGGAGCGCTTTCGAAGCAGCACTACACAGATTTTGAAGTCATTGTATCTGACGCTCAAAGTACGGACGGCACTGACGGCGTTGTTGTATCGTTTCAGGATACACTACACATAACAACGGTTAAATCGCCGCCGCAAGGTCCGGGAATCGGACGAAATGAGGGAGCAAAACGGGCCCGTGGCACCTGGCTGCTCTTTTTAGATGCCGATGATGATATTGATGATCCGGCATTCCTCTCGGTACTGCTAACTGAAGCCGAAGCGCAGGGTTGGCAGACCGCCTCAGCGAAGATGAAAGTCAGAGATGCGAGTCTCGTGGATCGCTTTGGTACATGGCTTAACTATGTCTATGTAAAGTCGCTAGCACAATCAAAGCACCCGGTTGCCGCCGGATGGTGTATTCTAACGCGCCGGGACCTATTCGAGCAGCATGGCGGCTTTAACCCAAAGATAAATTTCGGTGAAGACTACGATTATGTTAGTCGTTCATCGCGGGGCGTATTCGGATTTACTGATAAAACTTATTACTATATGGATTTACGTCGAGCTCATGAAGAAGGCATTAAGTTTGCTATTAAGGGATTTATGAACGAAGTCTATCGGCATACGCACCATTACAACCTTGAGCGAAACCACATTGTATACGAATTCGGAAAGCACCGGCCCAAATGAGCTCTTTCGCACAGCGTTTAGCTCATTTCCGGCACAGTAAGTTACTCGTCCAGTTTGCGGAGTATATGGTCGGCGGTGGTGTCTACTTTTGGGGCGGCTTGGTGGTGTTCGCGTTCTGCTTCGATGTGCTTCACTGGAACTGGTTCGTATCCAAGATGCTTGCTGATATCTTTGGTTGGTCTGCAAACTTTCTGATTCAACGCTACTGGGCGTTTTATAACTCCAAGCTTAAAGGTCACGATCGTCGGGTTATTTTCCGGTACGTGCTCATAAATGGCATCGACTTGATTCTTGATTACTTCATTGTGGCGGCATTTGTCTACCATCACACCACGCCATATGCCGGTTTCGTGGTTTCGGCGGCGTTTACGACCGTTTGGGATTATCTCTGGTACCGCTTCTGGGTATTTACAGACGATTAACGTTCGGCAATTCGCAAAGCCGCAGTAACGGTTTCGCGCGTAATTTCAGTGCCGTCAATTTTGATGGGGTGTTCATCGTCGTGCGGCGGCTCTAAGTGATTCGACAACCGTTCGAAATCTTCTTCGGGCAGTACATGTTCATAGTAATTACGAAGTGTTCGCTCATGGACCGCCCGTTCTTTGGCGATTTCTTTTGACGTGGTAATCCAGATTACTATGGTCTTCGCACCGTGCTTGGCGGCAATGCTCCGCAGGTTCTGTCGGTCATTAAAGTAATTGAAATTTGTATCAAAAATTACGCTCTTACCTTCTCCGAGCAAAGTATCGGCTACTTCGTTCAGATGGTCGTATAGGGCTCTGCTTTCTTCCGGTGAATGGGTAGGAGTGCTGAACATTTGCCGGCGTTCACGGTCAGCCCAGATATGGATTGCACCCGTCTGTTCATGAATAAGTCTGGAGACGGTTGTTTTTCCGGAACCAGGATATCCAACCATGAGG
>CAYVOS010000102.1:0-3714 GCA_964453515.1 uncultured Candidatus Saccharibacteria bacterium
CCCAACTTCCACGGGCTGACGGCTAAAGGTTGACCCTGACCTGTGAGCAGGCATTTGCTTCATCACCCAAGTAGACGGCTGCTTATTCCCAACGAAAGACTCGGAAGGCAATGGCGTAGACAATGACCATCCAAATGCCCATGACCGCCAGCTGTGGCCCAATATCTACCAGGTGCTGTCCCTCAGTCGCGATGAGTCGCGCGCCATCGATAACCGGAGTGAGTGGCATGAACGTCGTGATGTGCTGCAGCCACTGCGGCATGATGTAGCGCGGAAAGAAGGTTCCGGATAAGAACATCATCGGAAAGACGATAATGTTCGCCAGTGGCGCAGCTTGCCGCTCGTTCTTTGCCCAGCCACCAATTGCCAGCCCGATACCGAGAATCATGACGATACCGAATGTCAGGAAGAGCGCAAGTTCAAGATAGCTCCCCACCACCTTTAAGTGGTAGACTCCGATGGCGACCAGAAACATAACCGCAATCGACATTAGCCCAGACACGGCATTACCGAACATAATCGACAGGAAGTACTGCCAGACACGCAAGGGGGTGGTGTGTAACCGCCGTAAAATACCCATCTTCTTAAGTTCCGGGAAGACATTAATCGGTCCGAAGATGCCAGCACCCAGAATGGCAAATCCAAGCAAGCCGGTAAAGGTGTAATCAAATTGACTTAAGGATCGCTGGTTGTTTTGCTTGCTTATTACGGTCAACGGCGTTTCACCGTGGGTCAGCTTCGTATTGACCGCTTGCAGTTCGGCTTGCATAACCGTCGTCAGCGTTTGGGCTGCACTCTGGTTGTTCTGCGTATAATGCACAATTGCTTGGCCACTGGGGTAGGCGTGTCCCGGCTGTACCTCACCGAAGTTTACCGGCAGCTCAATAGTGGCATCGAGCTCGCCACGACTCATCTTTTCATTGGCATCAGCAAACGCAGTAACCGTTTTGTCCACTTTCAGCGCCTTTTGCTTTTCAAGCTGGCCGACAAACTGCCGGGCAAAGGCACTATTCGACTCATTGATGATCGCCACATGGAAGGTGATCGACTTATTGCCACTATTCAGGCTCCCGAAGACGAACAGGAAAATGAGCGGGAACAAGAAGGTAAAGAACAATGCGAGCCGATCACGGAAAAGCCGGCGCATATTAATCACAAAGAAAACCCAAACGGTGTACCACTTCTTCTGCCACGGTGACAATGGCTTTTTATGGCGCGACGGCACCGAAGTCTCTTTAGCCGCTTTCGACTTGTTGACAAAACGCCAGCCAATCCTGAAGAGAATTAAAGCTGCAACTACAATCCAAATAACATTGTTACGCATATTACCCTCGCAGTTCCTTGCCCGTTAAGTCGATAAATACATCTTCTAGGTTTGCCTGCTCAACGTGCTGTTCCTTCTTAAAACCCTTGGCGAGCAACTGCTTAACCAGATTCTTTGGGGTATCGAGCGCAATAATCTTACCATTGTCCATGACAGCTACGCGATCACACAGAATTTCAGCTTCATCCATGTAGTGGGTCGTCAGGATAACGCTAATGCCGCGGCCTCGTACTTCCTCGATGAGCCCCCACAAGTTTCGTCGCGCCTGCGGATCAAGCCCCGTTGTCGGCTCATCCAGAAAGAATACCTTCGGGTTATGCACTAACGCCGCTACGATACTAAATCGCTGCTTTTGGCCGCCAGAAAGATTTTCAACATAGCTATCGGCTTTGGCGCCTAAGTTTACTTCATCGAGAAACTTCTTAGGATTTACCCGTTCGCCATATGCTGCGGAAAACATCTGAATCAACTCAGTGAGCTTTGTTTTGTCCTGAAAGCCAGGCGTTTGCGGCTGGACGCCGATCATACCACGGACCACATACGGATGCTTAGCTACATCCACGCCGTCGATAGTGGCACTGCCGCCATCAATTTCCCGCAATGTCTCGATCATTTCGAGCGTCGTTGTCTTGCCTGCCCCGTTTGGGCCCAAGATACCGAATATTTCGCCCTTTTCGACGTTAAAGCTGACTCCGTCAACTACCGCTTTATCGTCATATACTTTTTTAAGGTCTTTGACCTCTAGCATAACTTTTGCCATATGGGTTCTATAATAGGCGTTTATTAACGTCTCAAGCAATATTAAATTTCGCCATACTGAAAGAGAAAGAAAAAGCGTCCGGATATCCGGACGCTTCCTATAAAAACGTAATTTACTGCTTAAAAGAATTAAGCACGCTTTACAGTCAAGAAACCGTTGCGTGGGTTTTCGTTGACTACGAAACCAGCAGGCAAGTCAGTCCCCTCTGGGCGCTCATCCTTACTAAAGTAATAAATTGTCTGCTCTTTACCACCGCGAAGTGTAACCTTCTTTGAGTTTAGGTAGTAGGTAACACCTTTTGAGTTGGTGTGCTTGTATGCCATTGCTACAATTCTCCCTCTTATAATTGTTAATGGTACCCCTAACATACAGCGCGACGTTTTTATTTGTCAACCCTGTTACCATCTTAATTTTCTTTGAGAGGTTAACTTTTCCACCAGGGTAACCCCTGATACGTAAGCACTTTACCTTTCCTGCAAACAAGCTGAATATCTTATGGCTGTGCCATGTGGTCGCGAATTTATGGTTGCACGACGAAGCGCTTATGTATTACACTGTTTCGCATAAGCATTTAATACTTTAGGGGTAGGATTCATGGATTTTATGAACCGCAACGTGCAACCTGCACAGGGTGCTCACGCAAATGGGCCTAACACAGTTCCCGGTACAGTTTCAGGTCACACCGGCAAGAGGCGTGATAATGAACGATTCGGTGGGAAGTTTTTTGGTGTCGGTAGCATCGTGCTACTCGTTTCAATTGCGATTCTTGTCGGAGCGCTTGCAAGTTACTTTGCGGTCAGTAATAACGGCAACGAAGACCAATTCGTGAATAAGAACGAATACCAAGCAGTATTCGTGAACGTAAACGGTACGAGTGGTGGTCAAGTATACTTCGGCCACATTCAGAACCTGACATCTAACTACATCGACCTAACAAATGTCTTCTACATTCAGAACCAGTCTTCGTCAAGCTCAAGCAGCAGCAATGCCTACACGCTCGTCAAGCTTGGTTGTGAGCTGCACGGTCCTGAAGATGAGATGATCATCAACCGTGCCCAAGTTTACTTCTGGGAAAACCTAAAGCCCACCGGTCAAGTCACACAGAAGATCGTCCAGTACTACAAGGATAACCCGAACGGCCAAAACTGTTCTCAGTCCTCTACATCATCGAGTACTAGCCAGTCTTCAGCTAGCACACAGTCAAGCACCAACCCAAGCGCTAGCAGCACCGCTCCTAGCACCAGCTCAACCACAAAGCGTTAAGCTACGCACAGCTAGGCTGAATATAAAACCCGGGGAATTCCCCGGGTTTTTAGTACCCCACAAAGCTCACATTGGCCACTAGGCTAGGCCTGGATTATACCTTTCAGTAAACATGCAGCATCCCGTACTTACCATTCGTACAAGCAGAAGTACCTTACCGCGCCCTACTCTGACCGATTCAGCTGCAGCGCACAATGCCTCGATTAGCCGCAAGAAGACTTTACCTGCTTGAGTTATGACTTGTGTTACGCGTGGCGCTTCAGTAAACGCCGGATAAGGTCTTCAAATGTCCAGGAAAAGAGCGCAGCAAGTACAAAGATAACTGTTGCTATAAGGCTCCAGCCAGCCAGGTCAGGTGACCACTTTG
>CAYVOS010000103.1:0-3697 GCA_964453515.1 uncultured Candidatus Saccharibacteria bacterium
AGCCATCTTGAGGAAAAGCAGATTAATTAAGCGAGTTGTCTGAACCTGGTGGTCAACGCCGTGGTTCTCTGGAATACGGTATATATGCAAGAAGTTATCAAGCAGTTGCGGGCAGAGGGGCACGACATTAGGGATGACGACTTGAGACATCTGGGGCCGGCCAGGCATGAGCACATAAACCCGTACGGGCACTACAGTTTTAACGTGCAGCAGGAGCTGGCGCGAAAGAGGTTGCGGCCGTTACGGAGTGCTTAGTGACCAGATTTTCTCCGTTACTACCGGAAGGTCATCATGTGGTTCTGGAGTAGTGGGACTTTCGGGGGCATAAATCATGCGTTTGTAGTTCCTGGTTAAATAATGAAGAAACCGCCTAGTGGGCGGTTTCTTCTATATCTTCGCTCCTAAATGTTATGCAAACACACGGAACAAACCGCCACGAGGGGTATCAGTAAACCAAAGATAGTTGTTGGTTGTCCGTAAAGTATACATTGGATCTAAAGTTACTACACCTTGCAAAGAATTGTAAGGTTGCTTAACGCTTTGTGAACTGGCGTTGTTTACGTGCACCTTTGAGTCCGAACTTCTTACGTTCTTTCTCACGAGGATCACGGCTTAGCAAGTCAGCACGCTTCAAAGTACCCTTGTAGTCTTCGTTCAATGCGGTCAGGGCTTTTGCGATGCCGAGACAAATTGCATCGACCTGGCTTGCGTGACCACCACCGGTAACTCGAACTGAGATATCGAATTTGTTCTCAGTCTCAAGTACATTGAACGGCTGCATTAGTTCGTGAAGCAATAACTTGCTACCTGCAAGATATTCTTCAGCGGGTTTGTCGTTAATCACGACTGAGCCTTTGCCACCTTGCAAACGTACACGAGCTGTAGCACTTTTGCGGCGACCGAGTGCGTAGAAATATTTCTGTGCGGTTGCCATATTACTTACCTTCCTTTACTGAGATCTTTTCGGGTTTCTGAGCTTCGTGTTTATGCTCATCACCTTCGTATATTTTCAAGCGTTCTAAACGACCATCACGTAGCTTGTTTACTGGTAACATGCCTCGGACTGCGTGAAAGAGCGCGTGGGTTGGGTCTTTTTCCATCTTTTCAGTCATGCTAGCTTCTTTTAGGCCTCCAGGGTAATGACTGTGGTGATAGTACATTTTGTCAGTCATCTTATTACCAGTAACTTGAACTTTGCCCGCATTTACGACGACGACATAGTCGCCGCAATCAATGTGTTGTGTAAACATTGGCTTTTCTTTGCCAGTTAACAAGGTAGCGATTTTAGTTGCAGTGCGTCCCAAAGGTGCTTCACTGGCATCAATAACGTACCATTTTCGAGTTACATCAGATGGCTTTGCGGAATAGGTCTTCATTATTTAGCCCCCTTCTTCTCAATCGGTTTCTTAGCAGGTGCTTTTGCGGCAGTAGGCTTCTTGGTTTCATTCTTAACCTTTGGTACTGGCTTTGCAACTGGTGCCTCTTTGAGGTCGTGGACAAAGCTGACACGTGCTAACTGCGCATTATCTCCGCGACGCATCCGAGTCTTCTGAATTCGAACGTGACCACTTTCGCGACCTTGCAATTTTGGTGCAATTTCGTCGACTAGTTTGTGCGCACTTTCTACGGTTTGTAATTTGCTGATTACCTGGCGGCGATTATGAAGGTCACCCTTCTTTGCCTTGGTAATGAGTTTTTCAACATACGGCACCAGCTCTTTCGCCTTAGGCAAGGTGGTCTCAATTGACTCGTACTTAACGAGTGAGTCAGCCAATCCCTTGACGAGGGCACGACGTTGATCGCGCTCGCGGTGCAACTTCCTTCCTTGGTATCCGTGACGATGCATTTCTAAAGCTCCAGTTCTGCCAATTTCTCTTTAACTTCGTCCAGAGCCTTGCTGCCGAAGCCCTTCAAGTCACGAAGCTCAGCATCACTCAGGCTAAACAGATCCTTGATCGTGTGGATGTCATTGTTAATGAGTGCGTTAGTAGTTCGTGCACTGAGGTTCAGATCTTCGATTGAAGTGTTCAAAGCGGTCGGCTCATCACCGTTTTCGTCAAGAACACTACTTTGTGCTAAAGCTGTGACCATTGGCTCTGGTGCTGCCACGCGGGTCTTACCGGCGAGTGCAGTGTACTGGTTGACCAGGATAGCTGCAGCTTCTTCGAAAGCATCCCGTGGGGTGATAGAACCGTCGGTGTCGATAGTTAAAAGTAGCTTGTCCAAGTTAGTCATTTGGCCAACACGGGTGTTTTCAACCTTGTAGCGTACACGCTGTACAGGGCTGAAGATCGCATCAAGGGCGATTAAATCGCTAGCTTTCTTAGCGGTTGTTTCTTCGATAGTGCGGTACCCGCGACCGACTTCGACAACGAGGTCCATTACGAACTTACCTTTGTCTTCATCGATGGTTGCGATAACCTGGCTTGGGTTTACAATTTCGACGTCCGCGTTAACCTGAATATCTTTAGCGGTAACGACGCCTTTTCCTTTTTTAACGATACGAAGGGTTTGTGGCTCCTCTGAGAATACGCGAAAACGTACACTCTTGAGATTAATCATGATGTCGACAACATCTTCTTTTACGCCCTTCACAGTCGTAAATTCGTGGGTCACGTCCTCGATCTTAAAACCGGTGACGGCTGCTCCTGCAATGCTAGAAAGCAACACGCGACGGAGAGAGTTACCGAGGGTCATGCCGTAACCACTGTACAGAGGCTCTACTACGAAAGTAGCGCTGGTTGCGCTGTGGTCATCAACGCTGACGAGCCCTGGTGTATAAATCGTGTTTGACATTTTATGTAATTCCTCCCTTTAACGCGAGTAGTATTCTACGATTAATTGTTCATTGATGTCTGGCTCAGCATTGTCTCGTGTAGGCATGCCTGAAACCGTTACAGAAACCTTCTTACGCTCAACCTTCAACCAAGCAGGGATATCGCTTGGAGCTGGGCTGGTATCGTCAAGTTTCTTAAAGTACTCGGTTTTCTTGCTGCTTTCACGCAGAACGATTACATCACCTTGTTTTACGCGAATTGAAGGGACATCAACGCGGACACCGTTCAACGTAAAGTGACCATGTGTTGCCAATTGGCGAGCTGCACGACGTGATGGAGCGAAGCCCGCCCGGTAGACCACGTTGTCTAAACGGCGCTCCAAGAATTGCAGCAATACTTGGCCGGATTGACCCGGAACGCGTGATGCTTCTTTCATTAAGTTACTGAATTGTCGCTCAAGTAGACCATAGAGGCGCTTTACTTTCTGCTTCTCACGCAGCTGTAGGTTATACTGACTAGCCTTAGCTGGTCGGCCACCGGTATGCTGCTGTCCAGGCGCGGTACTGCGTTTTACTAAAGCTTTGTGGGCCTTAGGGTGCAACGCGTAACCTTCGCGGCGGGACATTTTTACAATTGATTGAGTGTCTCTTGCCATATTCTTATCCGCTCGCTTCCTAGATACGACGTGCTTTCTTCGGACGTACGCCACCATGTGGCACGCCCGTTACGTCTTTAATACTCTCAACGTGGATGTCCTGGCCGTACAACGCACGGATTGCGGCGTCACGACCGAGTCCAACTCCTTTTACGTATACTTCAACCTTGGCTAGACCGTAAGTTTGCTTTGCGGCAGTTGCGGCTTTTTCAGACGCAACCTGTGCTGCGTACGCAGTGCCCTTCTTGGAACCGCGGAAACCGCA
>CAYVOS010000104.1:0-3679 GCA_964453515.1 uncultured Candidatus Saccharibacteria bacterium
TAAAGAAACGTTTGGTAATTTTGGAGGATACATCACAGATGGGAAAAATTAAAGTTGCAATCGTGGGTGTCGGCAACTGTGCTTCATCACTGGTACAGGGTATTCAGTACTATAAAAACGCGAATGACGACGAATTCGTTCCGGGTGTTATGCACGTTCGTTTCGGTGGCTACCATATCCGCGACATTGAAATCGTCGTCGCTTTTGACGTCAATAGCAACAAGGTTGGGAGAGACGTCGCGGAGGCTATTTACGCCTCGCCAAACAACACAGCCGTCTTTGCACAAGTACCGAAGTTAGGCGTCGTAGTATCTCGCGGTCCCCGGCTAGACGGCGTAAATATGTACACCGAACCGCTCGTACCGGTGGACGATAAAACCCCGGCGGTCGACGTCGTGAGGGTACTTAAAGACGGTGGCGCCGAAGTGGTGATTAACTACCTGCCTGTCGGTTCCCAGGAAGCAACAGAATTTTACGCTCAGGCTGCTATCGATGCTGGATGCGGGTTCGTGAACTGTATACCCGTCTTCATTGCGTCCAATCCGGTCTGGGCAAAAAAGTTTGCCGATGCTGGGTTGCCGGTTATTGGGGACGATATTAAAGCACAAGTCGGCGCTACCATAACCCATCGCACGCTCGTCAATCTCTTTCTCGACCGTGGTATGAAGATTGAACGTACCTACCAGCTGAATACCGGCGGTAATACCGACTTCTTGAACATGCTAGAACGCGACCGCCTAAAATACAAAAAGATCTCTAAGACCGAAGCAGTGAAGTCGCAGATCGAAGACCGCGGCCAGCACATTGACGATGAAGATATCCACGTCGGACCCAGTGACTATGTGCCGTGGCAGAAAGACAATAAAATTTGCTTTATCCGTATCGAAAGCAAGCACTTCGGCGGTGTACCGATGAATCTTGAGTTACGTCTCAGTGTTGAAGATTCGCCGAACTCTGCCGGTGTCGCGATTGACTCGATTCGTTGTCTGAAGCTGGCGTTGGATAATAAGCTGGCTGGCGCGATTATCGATCCGGCGGCGTTCTTCCAGAAACATCCGCCAAAGCAAATTGAAGATCATGCAGCTCGCGAACTGGTAGAAAAGTACATTGAACAGTACGGTCAAAAGCAGACACCATCAAAGGCATCTGGTCGCAAGAAAGCCCTGACTTCGGTCTAAACGAAGTGTCACGGTTACGTCAGTTTGTAACGCGATATATTACTCTTCAAGCTCGCACCTTTCGGTTACTATATCTCGTGTGGCAGAACCAGTATCCCCCTATCGAATCGGTGTATCCAATGCGAATCTCACCCCAGTGCAAGCAGCACTTTGGTGTGACGATGAGCATAGGCAGCATTTACACGATGTAGCCACCGTTCTATGCGTCATTCCGGACCACTACAGCTTGAGATGTGCTACGTGGGCGCCGGTCACCCAAAGAGTTGAAATTTATCGCGGGTATGGCACGGTCGGATGCGCTCAGTCCGTCGGTGCGCATGCAGCGCCGCGTGGGATGCAAACTGCCGGTTGTGTGGTATATCCAAACTAATTCGCCGCCAAACGATGCGCTTACGAAGCGTGAAGTGGATCATATGAAGTGGCAGGAGCAGTTTTCAAGTATACGATTCCAGCCAACGGCCGGATTACTTTACTACTGGGGCGCGCTAAGTCCTCAAGGCAATGTGGCGATGAGCGGTATCAAACGAGTTATACGAGAACGCAGTCTTGATGCGGCCTGCTTCGATACGTTACATGGGAAAATTGAACGCAGCGGCCACATAATGCCTGACTGGGAAGAGACGCTGTCGGAGTTGGTGTGTGACGGAACGGTGCGTGAGAAGTATGTATGTACCGTCCGGCCGCATATGGGCGGTAGAGCCGATGAGCTAAATCTTATCCTGGACGATCAAGTACATTGCACAGAAATATGGGATATGCTGTCGGCAGTACGAGAAAATTTGCCAGTGGGGCAAGCGTTTGACGTCGTGCTTGAGATGCCGGCGGAGGCTACGAGGGACGATATCGGTAAGCCCTGAGATATCAATCAGCGCTATTCGCGGCAAACTTGGACATGCGTAGTGTACGCATTGTTAAGCAAATTGCTTTACGTGTTAATTGTATGGCATATATACTATGAAGTCGAGGAACATAACCATTATGAATATGCAGGCCAGAGCACCACACTTTCATCATCAATCTGAAGAAAATGACAAAGGATACAAAATTTTTGGGGCTATTGGAAAATTCTCAGTAAAGTTCAGGTGGCTGCTTGTGCTGGTATGGATTGCCGGCACGTTTGCCACGGTGCATTACTGGCCGTCGCTAACTAATGCGACCCAATCGGACAACTCTTCATTCTTGCCGGCAAGCGCGCCGAGCGAGAAGGCGATTCACTTGGCATCCGCATTTGGCAAAACCGCCAACGCCGCTCCAGTGCAGGTTATCGTGGCGACCAATGGCAACGCTCCGCTTTCGAAGCCGGATCTGAAATATGTCAGTAACTTGCAATCAGCACTCATGAAAGTTGGCGGCGTAGAATCGGTCCGGGTCATCGGGCAATCGGGAGACGGCCAGGCCGACCAGCTGATAGTGCTCTTAGGCGGCGTCAGCGGCCCAAACCCGACGCCCTTTGTAGATAGTATACGAAACGACATATCGAAAGTGCCAAAGCCGAGTGATCTGCAGGTTCACCTAGCCGGTCAGTTAGCGGATGCAGTCGATAGCAGTAAGAAGTCAGGTGCGACCGACACGAAGGTCCAGTTGGGTTCAATTATCTTTATTATTGTGCTGCTTTTACTTATCTTTCGTGCGCCGCTCGCCCCGCTAATCACATTACTGCCGGCAGCACTCGTCGTAGTGCTTTCCGGTCCGGTTATCGCCGAGCTGGCAAAACATGGATTGAAAGTTTCTTCACTGGCACAGCTCTTGCTTACCGTCTTAGTCTTGGGCGCCGGTACTGACTATGGACTTTTCCTTATCTTCCGGGTTCGGGAAGGCATGGCCGGCGGGCTGCCACCAAAGGAAGCGGTTGTACGTGCCATGAGTCGGGTGGGTGAGTCAATTACGTTCTCGGCTGCCACTGTTATCGTGGCGTTGCTGTCGCTTACCTTTGCATCATTCCAGCTATACTCTACACTCGGAATCCCACTCGCGATTGGTATCGGCTTTATGCTGCTGGCTGGCATGACATTACTTCCGGCACTTCTTGCTATCTTTGGTCGTGCCACCTTCTGGCCCTCGAAGCGTGCGAAGGCGTCATATACTAAAGCCGGTTTATGGGGTAAAATCTCATCTTCAGTCATCAAGCAGCCGGTTCCGGTGTTGATCGGGGGATTACTTTTCTTAGGTATCTTGTCGGTTTTCGTGTTGCACTACCAGTCGGGAGGATTCGGCAGCACTACCGTCGCAGCGAGCGGTACCGACTCGGCCCTGGGAGACAGCTTGGTCAAGAAGCACTACCCGTCATCTAGTTCGAATCCGACTGAGATCCTCTTCGTGTTGCCACAAACTGTCTGGCAGAATCCGCAACCACTGGTTCGTATCCAATCGCAACTGTCCAAATCTACTGAGCTTACGGATGTCAACGGGCCGCTCGATTTAAACGGTATTAAGTTAACTCCGCAGCAGCTTACGAGTTTGCATAAAACGTTCGGTCCACCGTCGACCAGTCCAAATGCGGA
>CAYVOS010000105.1:0-3676 GCA_964453515.1 uncultured Candidatus Saccharibacteria bacterium
TATACGAATTACAGTGTTGATGCGAACCCTTTTGCTGCACAGATGATGGTAAATTTAAGCGGTCAGATGGGCGTTCCCTTCAGTACCATTGAGCATGAAAATGGTAGTATGGACAAGATCCTGGGGTTTGATGTACAAAAATTCGAACAGGCACTTGCAATCAGTAAACATTAGACTGAAGCTGTGTATGAAATAGTCTTGTACTGCTACACCGAGTATTACTTAAGTTTCACTGAAATTCATGGATAAACCACGATCCTGTAGCCGAATTGGGATGGTAAACTATCAATATTGACAACAGAACAAAGTAATCCCACAGATTTTTATTTTTCTCCAACCGGTAAAGTTCATTACATTCATCGGGAGCGATTGCTGATACTTTTCGGCGTCCAGCGTGCATTACTTATGCAGGTAGCAAACCCTCTAGTCGCACAAGGTGTGCTCGAACATAGTACTTTGCGCACTAAGTCATTCGAGCGCTTGAACCGTACGCTATCGATGATGCAGTCATTTACATTTGGAACAAATGAAGAAGTAGCAAAGATTACCGCTCGCATTAATCATGCGCATTCATTCGTCAATGGAGAATTGACAAAAAATATCGGTTCATATACTGCGGGTACTTCATACAGCGCATTTGATCCGGAGTTGCTGATATGGGTGTGGGCAACACTTATTGATACTGCCGTGCTCGTCTACGAGACATTTATAGCCCCGCTGAGTGATGAAGATAAAGAGGCATACTACCAGGAGAGCAAGCGGCTACTGCCTCCGCTTGGTGGCGATATATCGCAAACTCCGGCAACCTTAGATGATCTGCGGGCTTACTTAATAACTAAATACTCCAGTGGTGAAATAGCAGTAGATGATGATGTCAAACGGGAAATTATGCCCTATCTACTGTTACAAAAACCGAAACGATTAAAACTACCACTCTTACCGCTATCACTTCCCCTCACCAAACTAACCATTGGGTTACTACCAGAGGAACTTCGTGAGCAATACGAGCTTCCGTGGAGTACGCGTGATCAGAAGGCCTTCGTCTACTTTGCAGCCACTTCACGTAAAATACATGGGGCACAAATTGCACGGCTTATCCCCGATCGAGTGCGATATAGCACGCATTATAGACACGTTAACGGCAAGAAGTCGAAACTATAAGTGGGTGACATCGCATGAAAAGAGTTATCAAAATCCCTAAATCTTCTCAGTTAGGGTTTTTGCCGTGTAAGTATTCCGGAGACTCCTTCTGCGGTATATAACTCACAGACTTTATCGCCAGCACCACAAGCGAACTGTCCGATTAGGGCGACACTCAGCATGTCAATTATTGAATCGTACAACTTAAAACTTAAAGTTAATCTTATCGAAATACAGGGGGACTTTACTTATGAGCTCATTTCGCTGACTGTTAGTCTTACCGGGCGTATTGTTGAAAGCGAGTTCGCTTAATAGTAAAGAATCTGCGCTATTCATCATCCATATGGCGACTGCTTGTTTGGTGGTGGTTGGTGGGTGTTTTGTCAAAATGGATTATTTTTATAGCTAATCCCAGTTACTATGTATTGCATGTAATGGGTAGGTACTCGTCATTATACAATGACCGAACATGCTGAAATAATCACAGCTTTTCTACGTTTCAACGCATGGGACATGGGGGACACTTATTGAAAACTTTTGATGAATATGTCGACTATTTCTAATAATATACTTGCCACTACGATAAGAATAAGGAATTATTATCATATTATGGCTGAATATAGCAAAGCGTTCGTAGTGGGTGGGTGGAGTGAAAGTAAAGATTTCTTGTGGGGCCTCACAAACGAAATTACAACCGGTAAGTTTGGTTTTGTTTCCGAAGCAGAAGCTATTACGTTAGCAGAAGCAAAACGCAATAAAAACGGATTCAAAAATGAAGTAATAAAACGAATCGTTGTAGCTCACTCGGCTGGAATGATGGCTATACGTAGGGGAGGGGTAGTAATAGCGATCAACGGAGCAGAACCAACACCACTCCGCAAGGCGTTCAGAGGACTAAAAAGTTTATCTACAGAGTCGAACACCATACCCGACAGTGAACATGTTATAGCAACAGGACTATTAGACGGACTTGTAGAAGTTATGCGGCGCCCATCACAACTCGTTACTGTTCCGTGGCAGCTTAGGACATTTTCAACATTACAAATTCTTATTGAGAATGTTGAAGGCTTTCCTGGTGGACGAGCATACTTGCCAACAGAACACGATGAGTTTGGCTTTGGGTCTCAAGGTGAAGTCGCAATAGCATTAGAACACGGGATTGTCGCTCGCATGTTTCCTGGCTATCACAACGAGCCATTACATCGGCCTCAAGAAGGAGCCCAAGCCATAGCATGGGCAATCAATCAGTTAAACTTATAACCTAACAAGCATTAAATATCTAAGTGACCAATTGTTTCTTCCCATAGTATCGCCCCAATACAAGTATTGGTTTATACATTTACTTACGATCGAACGAGATATATGTAGTAGGTCATCATAAGCCATATGAAGTGCCTTACCATTTTTACCAATTAGTCCAGTGCCATCCCAGCCTGGTGTGCTAGACCCGAAATCATCGAGTGTTCCGTAGCTCACAAAATATGCATCTCCACCACCGTAACTAAAACCAGTATATGCAGAGTTATCAAAACCATAACCAGTTGCAAAGTCACAGTCCCTACAAGAGGAGTCTTTTCTGACACACTAAGAGTTTTACGAAAGCATAACAAGCTACGGCGCAGCGGTATTCCAATTCTGCCCTAGTATCACTACGAAATCCGCCTTGAATCCTTGCGCTTCGGTTGCCTCAGCTGGCGTAGTATCACTTGTCACTACCTGACCTGGAAATAGCTGCTGTAGCGCAATTAGCGACGCGGGATCTTTTCCGTTACTCAGGTTCACAATCATTGTTTGGGCATGTTCCGTGTTTGCATCCGTAATGCTTGTAACATTAAGCCCTTTGCCCTCTAGAATGTTCGCCTCTTTATGTGCTAGGTTGTTCACACTGCTAGCGTTGAGCACTACGACACTTGCATCCTCCTTGACAATAGGGTTATTCGAAGTCAAACGAAGGTAGAAGTTACGGATCTGGCTATAATCTCCAACGCCTGCTTTTGGTATGAGCGAGTCTTCACCGTCTGGGGCAACGTATGTCGTAAGCAACGGGCTGGAACCCGCATAACTTAGCCCGTAAGATTTAATGTTTGCAATGTTCACCGCGTGCGCCAACTGAGCCAGTCTAAGTGTGTCCTGTAAATTCAAGTCCGTCTTCACATTATTCCCAAGTGCGCTAAAAAGATGATTTATAGTCAGTGGATTTGTTAACACTCCAGCGCTAGCAGCCTTCTGCCCGAGAGCAATTAACATCTGCCTCTGGTGCTGCTCACGGTTGATATCGCTCTGGGGGAACCCATAAGCGTATGGCGAGTCTCCACGTGCAAGTGCCAACGCAAGTGCTTGCAGACCGTTGAGATTAACGGGTCCGTTGGGCAGTTTCACAGGACCGCCATGGACCTTATCTACGTTCGGGTCATACAAACCTCTGGGATCGGGACTCTTTATATTTATCGTTATGCCGCCAACCGCATTTACAGCATCTTCGAACGCTGTGTAATCAATCAACGCATAATAATCTATGGGGATGCCAAAGTCTGTC
>CAYVOS010000106.1:0-3674 GCA_964453515.1 uncultured Candidatus Saccharibacteria bacterium
GTCGTACTTAACTTCATGAGATTTCGATAGCCCACTTCATTCATAGCAATGATGATGAGGTGGTAACGAAGTTTATCTTTCTGCGGATCCTTATCAGTATGCTTACGAGCCGCAATATAGGTCTCAATACCAACGAGTGGCTTAATTTCCTTAGTCTTTGCTTCTTTGTAAAACTCAATCGCACCAGACAGCGTACCATGATCGGTCATTGCAACTGCCTGCATCCCGGACGCTTTGACATAGTCTATGAGGTCCGGAATACGCGTTAGACCATCAAGCAAGCTAAACTGTGTATGATTATGCAAGTGAACGTAATCACTTGGAGTGAGTTTACTCATTCGTGCCTATTGTTACCCTTCACGTGTCATACTTATTATAGCCGTATTGTGCATGTTTCTAGAAACTTGAATTATTTTCAACACCACTCACGAACACTTACTTCTCAGCTAATTTTACTAAACGTAATTATCGGCAATCTATTGCTCATCTATACATAAAAACATCACATATAACTCGTCCCGAACAACTTGCGTAAAAATATTAATCTACGGTAACCGCATCACGCTTTGACTTTCGAACGGCCAAGGTGCCCACTATTGCTGCGAATAATGCCGCCTCGCCACCTATAAAAATACCAACGCGAGGATTAGTATGATCGGCAACAGCCCCAATGATTGGACCACCGATCGGAGTTGTACCCTGAAATGCAATAGACCACAATGACATCACTCTACCACGCATTTCCGGTCTGCTTGTTAACTGTAGTGTCGTGTTACCGAGCGCGATAAATACGATCGACATCGTTCCCATGACAATAATGAAAAGGAGCGCCGTCGTGAGGCTTGGCATTACAGAGACGAAAATCATAGTTAGGCCGAATAAGATAGCAACTGTAACTAGATGTTTTTGTTCGATACTTCGTTTACCTGCTGTGTAGAGACCGCCAAATACGGCACCAATGCCCATTACTGAGGATATCGCCGAATACGTCGTCGCATTGCCATGCAAACTAATCGTTGCAAATAGCGGCATAATAACGGGGAACTCATACGTAAAAGTACCGATAATTAACATCATAAGGAGAGTGGACCGTAGTTTCGGTTCATGCCATACGTACTTCAACCCCTCGATAACACCTCCAGCATTATCTTTAGTGGCCTGTGGCGTGGGATATAGCTCATTTTTACGCATAGCAGCAAGTGCCGCTAGCACGGCAATAAAGGTCGCAGCATTCAAAAGAAAACAGTCGCCCACTCCTAACGTCGCAATAATGATCGCGGCGAAGCTCGGGCCAATAATACGGGCGAGATTCACGATCGTGGAATTAAGACTGATCGCATTTCGTAACTTGTCAGGACCAACCATTTCTACTACAAAGGTCTGTCGTGCCGGAGTATCCACGACTGCGTTTATCCCCATTCCAGCTGCAATGACGTATACCATCCATAGTTCGATACGATGGCTGACTATGAGTAAACCCAAAATAAGTGCCAAAATACCAAATACTGTTTGCGTAAAGTACAGAATTCTTCGCTTATTAAAGCGGTCAGCAATCACTCCGCCCCAAACACCAAATAAGAGAATAGGCAAAAACTGGGCAGCCATTACCAACCCCAGCTTCGTACCGGAATGAGTTAATTCCAGCACCAACCAGGACATCGCAATAGTCTGCATCCACGTGCCGCTCAGCGATATTCCCTGCCCAATAAAATACAATCTGAAGTTATGTACCGCGAACGAATCAAACGTCCGGCGTAAAGCTACTTCCATCTACTGCCTTTTGTTTTTTAAGTCTACTTACTGTCTAGTATACGCCCAACGAACAACTAGTAAATAAGGGTTATAAAAACTGGATAAAACTTTAAAGCACTTTTGGTCTGTTCTGAATAGTGTGACGCACTACGTCGACAAAGTGCCCAACGATAGGTATCTGGCCAAAGAGAGATAATATCCAGAGCAATAGGGCTACACCTACCGTAGCACCCACGACTCCACCAAGTCCTCCGGCAACTCCTTTCAAAAAGTTGCTGCGATAAATTGCGGTACGATTTGGTTTAAGTGTATCGTATAGGTCTACAACTTGCTTGCCAAGTTGTAGATAATCTTCTTCGGTCAAGGGTCCTTTCTTTTTAAACACCCTGGGGTAACCCTTACTTTGATAAGAATTTCTTTAGGTGATCGAGACTTGCTTGGACGTCTTTGATGGCTTTCGCCAAATCTTTATCTTGCGCTTCACCCTCATGAACTGCACTTAAGATCTGACGCGCCTTATCTTTACCATCTTTCGCTACATTTATAGCTGCGACTAGCTCTTCCATAGCTTTACCATTAAGGGTGGCTGCTTTCTTTTTAGCTTCATCCAGCGTCTCATTGAGTTCTGTGTGTAATTTCTTTAGATGCTTTTCTGCCTCAGAATAGCCTTTTACGGTTACATCCTTAATTTCTTTACGAGTTTCTTTGCCTGACTTCGGAGCAGTTAGAATACCAGCTAAATACCCTGCAGCAGCTGCAGCTAAGGTGGTAATAGCGATTTTTCTGCCACTGACTTTCATATGTTGCTTCCTCGTTTCTTAAACTACTTTTTGAACGTTCTTACGATGTTCCGGGCTACTTTAAATAAGGCAAGTGGGCCGGAAACATTTTTAAAGATCGTGCCAACTGTCTCAGCAGATTCCATAACGGTCTCTGCCCTATCAGCGACACGATGTATAACACGTACTAAACGTATTACTTCGATAGCTACTATGATGCCGAGAACTAGGAAAAGTAATAAAAATATCGAGAGGACTATGACAAGTATATTACCCGCTGTATCCATATGAAGACAGTATACACCTTATATGCAACTTGTAACATAAGCGGTACTACATCTGTTAGGAGCTCTGGTCAAGCTTTTGTCGCAGGTAGTCGCGGAACTCACCATTTAAGTCCTTGTCCTTGAGCGCGAAGTCAACGACTGTCTTCATATAGTCAAGCTTGTTTCCGGTATCATAGCGCGTACCACCCTTGATGGCACAACCGTAAAATTCGTGACCATCCTTCAACATTGGCTGAATAAGGCTATCACTGACATAGAATTCTTGGCCTTCTTTTAGGTTCCGTACTCCCTGGTCCAGATACTTGAACACTTCAGGAGTGAATAGATACCCGCCAACACTAGCAAAATTACTTGGTGCCTTCTCCCTGCCGGGCTTTTCTATGATGGAGTCCATCTTGAGCACATCGGAACGGAGCTCCGCCCCACCAAGTACGCCGTATCGATCAAATTCAACATCTTCAAATATTTTGATGCAAGGTAAAATACCGCCACCAAATTCCTCAAAGTAGGAAATTTGCTGCTTGAAGGCATTTGGATCGGCTACCGTAATATCATCAGCAAAAGAATAGATAAATGGTTCGTTTCCAATGAGATGAGCTGCATTCAAGATTGGCGTAGCAGTACCGTATGGGCCTTTTTGACGTACGTAGACAAAGTTAGCAAGGTTAGCAATTGCTTCAATTTCATCAATGTAGTGCTTTTTTTTTGGACCACCGGCGCGTAAATTTGCCAATAAGTCTTCATTTGGCATATCAAAATGATCCTCGATAGCTCGCTTGTTGTTACTACCTACAATGATAATGTCTTTGATACCAGCCGCGACAAGGTCCTCAACGATATATTGGATGATTGGCTT
>CAYVOS010000107.1:0-3661 GCA_964453515.1 uncultured Candidatus Saccharibacteria bacterium
TTTTGTATTAGATAATTAGTTGAATAAATTTCTACTTGGGAGATTTGAATTTTAGGTATCGCCGCGTTGCGATAACGGACGATGCGGCTCCAATTACTATACCCACGCCTAGCTGCAGTGTCAAAATTGCTAGGAAGTTATGGTGAAAATATGTATTGGAGTAGCCAATATCAAGCAGACCTAAACTGCTAGCCTGCAACCCGGATGACGCAACGATAAATAATGCATCAATGATGACGATAGATATGATTGCTGACAGAATGCCATAAATAATACTCTCTACCACAAACGGGCCTCGGATGAACCAAGTGCTTGCACCAAGTAACCTCATAATCGTCAGCTCGTCACGCCTGTTAAAGATAGCCATTTGAATCGTGTTAAAGATAATAAGCATAGAGATTAAGGCGAATACGATCACCGCAACCACGCCAACCCGTTTTAGGATATCGGTTGCATGGGCTATTTTGTCAATCGCAACCTTGCGGTCTCCCGAGTACGATGTGCCAGCTTGTGGGTCTTCAAGTGCAATCGTAGAAGGCTTATTCAATATGTGCTGAATTTGATCGATCTTCCCCGGATCGATTGGCGTAACCTGAATCGAAGCGGGTAATGGGTTGCCCGTTTCATCAATGGCAGTTAATAAATTTTTATTGTTTATGTTCTGGGCTCTATATTCTGCCAACGCTTGATCTTTTGATATATAACCGACGTATTTTACTTCGGGCAACGAGCGCAATTGCCCTTCCAAGGCGGTCTTTTGTTGATCAGTCACAGAATCGTTTAAGTAAATCGAGATATTTATTTTACTGTTGATTTGAGTAATCGTGTGGTCGAACGTAGCGCTCGTTACGACTGAAAATAGAATGATCGTCAGTGTCACGACCATCACTGCCATGGCAGCCATTGCCAACCAGGTATTTCGGGCAAAGTTAAACATCCCGGTGCGTATTATGCGCATGAATGTTATAAATCGATGTTTCATAATCCTTGAACTATACCTACCCCAGCC
The DNA here is from genome assembly GCA_964453515.1 of uncultured Candidatus Saccharibacteria bacterium. GTDB lineage: Bacteria > Patescibacteriota > Saccharimonadia > Saccharimonadales > UBA4665 > JAICLK01. The sequence goes on from CAYVOS010000107.1 coordinate 1,010, forward strand.
TAAGCAGTCACGGCTTATATTTTGTAACTTGCCCCAGCACGATCACTGACTATTTTACCGTGACCAATTGTCACAACTCGGCGCTTTAGACGATTCACAATCTCTTGGTTGTGTGTTGTCAGGAGAACCGTAGTGCCATACCGGTTTACTTTCTCGAGTACTTTGATTACATCCCAAGCATGTTTGGGGTCGAGATTACCGGTCGGCTCATCGGCAATCAGGATCTTCGGCTGGCGTACAATCGCGCGTGCGATTGCCACACGCTGACGTTCACCACCCGACAATTCAATGGGCATATTTTTTTCTTTACCCTTGAGATTTACAATATCTAAAACACGCGGCACGGTATGTCGTATCTCACGATTACCCATCCCTACAATCTCTAGTGCGAAGGCTACGTTCTCAAACACGGTCTTATTCATTAAAAGTTTGTAATCCTGAAAAACTACACCGATTTTACGGCGCAACAACGGAATATCACGATCCCTTAATTTATCGTAGTCCACGCCGCCGACAATGATCTTGCCGCTTGTTTGGCGCTCTTCTCTAGTCAAGAGTCGTAAAAGCGTGGTTTTACCAGCGCCACTCTGTCCTACGACAATCACAAATTCTTTCGGTTCCACATGCAAGCTAATCCGGTCCAAAGCCGGCGCACTGCTACGCCCATACGTCTTCGTTACCCTATCGAGAAGTATCATTCTGTTATCATTATAACAAACTAACGAGATGCGTGCCCGCTTAAAATTATGGCCGTACTAGACCTTTAGCGTGTGCTCAAGATACGCGTCTATAAACGAATCAAGATTCCCGTCAAGTACCGCGTCTGGATCGCTCGACTCATAACGAGTACGTAAATCCTTTACTTGTTTGTATGGATGTAGTACGTAGCTTCTAATCTGATTTCCCCAGGCAGCCTGTTCATTTGGCCCCTTAAGTTCAGAGATCTGTTCCGCGTGCTGCTCCAACTGCAGCTTCGCGAGTCGCGACCGTAAGATAGTCATTGCAGTTTCTTTATTTTGTAGCTGACTTCGCTCGTTCTGAATAGTCACCACAATGTTGGTTGGCAGGTGCGTGATACGCACCGCCGAATCGGTGGTGTTTACGCTCTGACCGCCATGGCCACCGCTCCGAAATACGTCGACTTTCAGGTCTTTGTCATCTATTTCGAGTTCTTCCTGCTGGTCAATTTTCGGTAAAACTTCAACTTTTGCGAAACTAGTCTGCCGTAAGTGGTCAGCATTAAATGGGCTTAAGCGCACCAACCGATGCACCCCATGCTCACCTTTTAGCTTGCCGTAGGCATAATCACCGTCTACTTCAAACGTCACACTCTTGATCCCGGCCTCTTCGCCTGCGGACTCATCAACCATTGTTACTTTCCAGCCACTTTTCTCGGCAAAGCGGACATACATCCGAAGCAGCATCTCAGCCCAATCCTGCGCATCGGTGCCACCTGCACCGGCATGAATACCGACTATTGCGGCATTGGTATCGTGAGGACTAGTAAATTTAAGATCGCCTTTAAGGGATTCAAACTGCCGTGCTAACGACTCCAGCTGCGTTTGAATATCCTCTTTTAGAGTCGAATCATTGAGCGCCTCCAGTTCCGCCAGTTCATATATATCGTGTCGCATGGTACGCCACGGACCAATACGACGCTCCAGGTCTGCCAGGTGTTTGCTCATTCGAGCAGCTTGCTCGGCATCTTGCCAAAAATCCGGAACCGCCGTAGCCTTTCGCAAGCGATCTTCCTCTTCGTCAAGCTCAGCAAACTTCAAACGCGCCAGTGCTCCGTCAACTCCTGCCTGAAGCGCTCGAATCCCTGACTCCAGCTCATCCATCGGTTATTCCTTGCCAGACTCGTGCGGTTTGTTGTGCCAAAGTGGCGCGAGATGGTTTTGCAGCTTCTCGCTAAATTCGATACCGCAGCTTCCAAGTGTGCCAAGACCCCATACTTGCCCCGCAAACATTTCCGTTGTCACGTCAACGATACGCTGTTTCGTAATCTCTCGAATCCGCTTAGGAATCTGATAGTAGTCTTCGATGTGCCCGTCAAAAAAGTATCGTTCACTATACCCCGATGCCGTACCGCCTACAGTTTGTGCACTCCGCTGGAAGCGACCGAGCGCATACTGTTTCGCAGCATCTATGTCGTCCGCTGGTAACTCACCAGCAAAAATTTTCAACATTTCCTCGACAATAATATCGGCGAGTGGTAACGCATTTTTCGGAGAAACCTGCGCGCCAAGCCACCAACCGCTACATAATTTAGCCTCGTTAACGCCGGAACTCATACTATATACGAGGCCCCGCTCCCTTGCCTTGCCAAGAATCTTAGAATGCAGAGTCTCGGTCAATACAGTGTTAATAAGGTTAAGGGCATCAGATTCTGAATCGTTCAATCGTCGCTTTAAAAATGTATCGACGTAAAAATATACGTTCTTGACGGTTTGATTGTCTAAGTAGAGCGGATCCCCGAGTAGATGCGGTTTTTCCTCCGGCAACGCAAATCGTCGACCTTTCGGCAGTGGTGTAGCTTCAAGCATTTCCTCGATTTGTGCTACTCTGCCCGGCGTTATATTGCCGGCAATCACAAAACGCATATTTCCGGTACGATGGGTTGCTTCGTAGTGGTCACGGATATCCTTGAGC
>CAYVOS010000108.1:0-3580 GCA_964453515.1 uncultured Candidatus Saccharibacteria bacterium
GTTGTCTCGGCTACAAGAGTGCGTTACAGTTAGCGGAAGAGAAAGGCATTATCTGCAGGTAGGTAGTGTCCTAACAATGACCAGAATTTAGGGAAGAACCCGTTCCAAGTTCTCCGCAACATGATCATAGGATTTGCAAATAGTATGGCGGCAGCCTGCTATTCCTGTGTAAGCGGGGAGTAAACACTATGCGAATAAAAATCTATCCCAGTGATGTGAACCGTGAGCAATTTGCATCAGTCATTGCCATTGCTTGAATCAGCCAGAAAGAAGACCAAGTCTCGCAAAGCCGACAGGTAGGAAGCCTTTTGTGGTGTCCTCTATGTACTTCGAGGCGGCATCCAATGGCGTATGCTACCTGAAGGATTCACAAAGTGGCGGCACGGTATCACTAGCAGCTGTGTGTCACCTCCCAACATACTGAACACACCCCTCAGATGATCTAGCTAGCGAAAATTCCGGAATTTCCGCTTAGTAGGTCCTTTATGGCCATCTATGTATTATATTGTATTCGATAAAAACGTAAGCGTTATTGCAAGTTTCAGATATCTCTGAGATTATTTAATGAGAAGCAATAACTGCTGTCTGACGGTTACACGTAGAACTAAACAGAAAGGCGGTTATCTGATGGATACAGCACTCAAGACAAAGGGACTAACGAAGCATTATGGCTCGTTTGTGGCGTTGTCATCGTTGGATTTGGAAATAAAAAAGGGTGAAGTATTTGGGTACCTTGGACCGAATGGAGCGGGTAAGACAACGACGATTCGCTCCATTCTTGGTCTTATAAAACCCACTTCGGGCAATGCGGAAATATTCGGACTCGATACCCAGAAATATAAGATCGAGACACACAAACTTCTTGCATATGTGCCAGGTGAAGCATCACTGTGGCCATCGTTGACCGGCGCTGAAACGCTGCACTTGCTTGGAGCACTTCATGGAAAAGTTGATGAACGATATCAGAATGAACTTATGCGCCGTTTTCAGTTTGACCCCGCTAAGAAAGTTCGTACCTATTCGAAGGGTAACCGCCAAAAGGTGAATCTCATTGCTGCTCTTTCTACGCGTGCCGACCTGCTTATCATGGATGAGCCAACGAGCGGGCTTGATCCACTTATGGAACAGGCTTTTCGCGAAAGCGTTACGGAGGCAAAAGCGAATAATCAGACCATTTTTCTTTCTTCGCACATTCTGGAAGAAGTAGAGGCACTGTGTGATCGGGTTGGTATTTTGCGAGCCGGCAAACTTGTCGAGCTTGGTACACTCGAAGAAATGCGTCACCTTTCTGCCGTGACAGTTGAAGCTATTTTTGAGAAACAACCACCAAGCGTAGGACACATCAAAGGAGTAAGCAACGTAAAAATTACGGGGCACCAACTAGTGTGCCAAGTGCAAGGATCAATCGACCCATTATTGAGCGTACTTGCAGCGGCACACCCGAAGACATTCCTCAGCCGAGAGCCGTCCTTGGAAGAGCTGTTCCTATCTCTCTATGGAGATACGGATATACGAAATACGGAGACTGAATATGCAAGTAGATAGCAGTGTGCAGGCTGGGTATTTCAGACGATTTAGGTCTCCTAGAACTGTAATCGCTCGTTTTGTCGCTCGGCGTACGCTTCGCAGTGCGACGGTGTGGGCATTTATACTTGGGGCATATACCGCGTCTAAAGTTATCGGTTACGTCAAAGCGTATCCTACTGTTGCCGACCAGGCTACCTTCGCCCGTAGTCTCGGTTCAAATACTGGCATGTCGGCACTGCTTGGGGCACCTCATGACCTGACTACTGTCGCTGGTTATGCCAACTGGGTTACTATGGGGATAATCTCCTTGATTGGCGCGGTATGGGCGTTATTACTCGCGACTAAGTACTTCCGTGGTGAAGAAGAGTCCGGAAGGAGCGAATTGCTATTGAGCGGACAAACTACGGCGAGTCGAGCTGCAGTAAATACACTACTCGGGCTTACGATCAACCTGGTGGTTCTCTATGCAATTATCGCAGCAGTGTTCGTGGCAATTGGTCGATATAAGGGAGTTGGCATTGGTATACAGAGCTCGCTATTCTTTGCACTTGCAGCGACATCTGCGGCTGCAGTGTTTATGGCCCTCGGAGCGTTTACGAGTCAGTTAATGCCAACTCGTACTCGTGCATCCACGGTCGCAGCGGCTATTTTTGGCGTGAGCTTTATTCTTCGAGCGGTAGCCGATACGACTTCTCAGCATTGGTTGTTGAATGTCACGCCGCTCGGCTGGATTGAAAAGCTGATGCCGCTTGTTGGCAGCAAGCCAGTATGGCTACTACCAATCGTTGGCTGGGTGGTAGTATTATATGCACTTACCGTATGGGTTGTTAGTAGAAGAGACCTGGGGGAGAGTGTATTTTCCGATCATGATACTGCGGAACCACGTACCGGTCTTTTGAATTCATCGCTGCAGATGGCAATTCGCATGACCAGGACAACCTCTATTATGTGGTTAGGCGGTATTACGCTTATGGGTTACCTCTACGGGTCGCTTACTAAAACGGTTATACAAACACTCAGTGGACAAACGCAGAGCCTGCATAACACTCTTTCAAAGCTAGAGACGACGCGCACTATTGATTTAGCCACACTGTTCCTCGGTGTCATCTTTCTTATACTAATGGCCACTACCATGGCCTACGCTGCAAGTGCAATCGGCAAGGTTCGTGAGGACGAGGCGCAGGGATATGTTGACAACTTCGTTGTACGACAAGTTACGCGCCATACTTGGCTCACTGGTCGCGTACTGCTGATTACAGCCGTTAGTGTTGGTATTAGCCTGTGTGCGGGTGTTGGCGTGTGGGCCGGCTTAGCAGGTCAGCATCTTGGAGTGCCGATCAATACGTTACTGGAGGCGGGGGCTAATATGATAGCGCCATCCCTTTTCACGCTTGGTGTTGGTGTATTTGCACTTGGGTTCATACCCCGCTATACCACGCTTATCGCATACTGTGTACTTGGATGGTCGTTTCTTATTACGCTTATAGCTAGTGGTACCCATTTAAGCCATTGGGTATTGGACACCTCGGTACTGCATCAGACGGCTCTTGCGCCTGCAGTTAACCCGAACTGGACGACAAACTTGGTTATGATCGGATTGGCGCTCGTACTATGTACCCTTGGTACGCTCGCCTTTAACGCTCGTGATCTGGAAAACGAGTGATGTTGGATTCACGAGGAGCTAAGTTGGACCAAGCCTCCCAATTTAAGAGCGACTTTAAGTACTAGTATCTTGGTTGGGCATAAGAACGATTATAGAACTTTGGTCGATTACGAATCTATTAACGTTGTAGAAAAGTGCTATGTATTTAACGCCGAGGATGACAATGGCTTGAGCACACTAATTTACACCATTATTCTGCGTATTATTTACTAGAAGTCGTCTAAAGTTAACGTTATGTCAAGAAAATCTTTGGATCTCTTAACACTCAACACCTATGGAATGCCTATACTGTCGAAGGCACCGGGCGAACGTCTCCGAGCAATTGCCCAAGTTGTAGCAGAGGGTCAATTCGACATTGCTACCCTGCAAGAAGTGCATACCTACCGTATG
>CAYVOS010000109.1:0-3574 GCA_964453515.1 uncultured Candidatus Saccharibacteria bacterium
GAGGGGAACGACGGTCCGGTTTCAGTGACACGCATGTGGAGGTTGTTGTGAAGCATGATGTACGGTCGCGGTTCGTTTATTACTTTCTTTACTACGTAGAAAACGGCACTAGCGCCGCCGGCAGTAAAGAAAAAGCGCCATGCTAGACGATATTTCTTAAATAATGCGGGTATTATGACGCATGCTGCAATCGGATAAGCGGCACCGAGCAATTCTGTCAGCCATTTTGAAACGTTGACTACTGCGTTAGGAAAGTTAAGGTTATTGAAGTATCGAAATATGTGCAGCTGCTCACCGGTTAATTGGTGTTTGTGTGCCATAAGTACTAAAGGGATAAAAAGGAGCAAACCTACGACGAAGCCAACAATATATGCAATTGGTGGATAGTCTGTTTTTACGTTTGTCTGAGTGTTTTGTTCTGACCTGATTGTATACATAGTACCTATACGGTACCACATAAATAACCGGTTTTGCTAACTTACAAAATAAGAAGACTCCCGGCTTCCTTGGAAGTCAATCAGGTGCTGCTATCGTAGCTGGTGCTTGCGGTGACGTGGAAAAGTCGGCGCGGTATGTATACTAGCGTTCCAGAGACCGGTGAGAGCTATAAGTATTCCAATGATGACCTCATTCCAAAATGTAACGGTTGATTGGTAGGCGGCCGCAAATGGTGCAACCATAAGCCAGATACCAACTAGTGCGCTTAACCAGCTGGCCCATTGCAGGTGCGTGATAAAAAATCGAAGACTTGCAACTAGTAGCACGATAATACCTGCCCCGATTTGCTGCCATTTTGCCTGCGACGATGTGTAGCCGAGCATATCGGGCGATACGATGAGCCAGGCGCCGAATAGAATATTTAAAATTGATAAACTTTGCGATGTTGTTCGTTCATCCTCGAAATCTTCCATTACACTTCCCCCTTACTCCTTCCATTCTATCGTGAGTACTGCGGAGCAAGCTGTGAGCATCCTAACTGACCCGGCTTGCAGAGCCTCTTATGCTAAAAGTTATTGCACGATAAGAACGGCTCGCCTGTTGGACGAGTACTTATGTGCCGTGACGAGCAGTAGGAAATTAAGGAGTATGAAACCATTCAAGAAGTTTCCGTAGCACCTGATACATATGTACCATTGACTGATCGCGAACTTGAGCGAACAGCTGAGGGGGTGATAAAAGCGATTGATATTCATTAGTTCACGAGTGTGACAGATACTTCCCCACGGTATTTTGAAAGATTATTAGATGATATTAGTGCGGCTAATGTAAGGCTGCACGTCATAGCGCTGAACTGCTCCTGGTTGTGCTTCATCTGTGCCCACCATTCAAATGCCAGTGAACCGTATGGGGGGATGCTAGCAAGGAGAGCTATACAGGCTCGTTTTCGTGACCAGCGTAATGTCGGATATAAACCAACTGATGCTACCGCGTAGGATAAAAACAGGACGCCATGAAATTGGCCGGCTATGATGACGGGTCCCTGGTTGCCGTGCATAAGATATTTAGAAATCGCTATCCCGGCAATGAGTAAGGTCCAACCACATGCTTCAGCGATGGCTGCAATTTTAAAGAGTAGCCACCCTTCACTTTCGGAAAAAACCTGGTTGTGTTCAAACTTCGTGACCAAGAATCTCATGGTATCTCTACGTTAACTTGTTTGTAATTACAACGACGCCATACGCTGCTTCGTCGGCGATTGAGTAGAATTGTCGATGGGTCGCCAGCGCTTCCCTTACGTTGGATGCCTGAGAGAGTGCCTTGCAGAAGTCTAATGAACTGAGCATCTCATCAAAGGCTCAAAGTACAGTAACTACGTATTGATGATCCGTGCGCTGTCCGGGATAGATTTTTTAATCGTATCGCCCTCAAATATGTCTTCCCGAATTGATAATATGTCGCCGACCCGTATCTTAAGGTATTTTGGCTTACCAAGCCGTTCTTCTATAGTTTTTCCGCCTCGAACAATGTCTTTAAATATTGATGATTCAATCCCAATCCCTTGCATGATCCTACTATGATAGCAACTTTAGTTAGTACGGTAATTTGTCAACTGCGACGCTGGCGTGAAAGCTTCCCTTTTGGCTTTCCATGTTCGCGGTGCATGATACGAACTGCAACATGCAAAGTAAGTAAGGCGAGCGGTATTTCTATGAAGAGTGCGGATGCGATAGCTTCGTGTACCGGCCGGCCTGAATGAGCGGTAATAACATCAAACCAGGCGTCCGTAACGAGGAGTGTCGAAGTTGCGGTCGCAGATAGTACCAGCCACTTTGACTCGTAGTATGAAAAGAGAGCATTTAAAATGAGCATGAAAGCGATGGCAATGTCCAGACCCACCCAGGCAGCATCCCAGTGACTTGAAAGTTCTTTTGTCGGTAGGCTTAATCCTATATACACCGTCCAGGGGATAGTGATTGCAACCAGTAAGGCATAGGCACCTGCGATCCATCGTGGTAGGGCTGGATAGATTGGCGAATCCATATGAGCTCTTATATATGCTTATGTTTGTATATATTTGACTATATACCCTGTCGAAAGTTGTTACCAGAGGAATTTACCCGATACTGGCAAATGCTGCCAGCCGGCCCCAAATACCATCCGGTTTGCATGGAAGCATTACCTCGCTTTCTAAGGGGCTGGGTTTTTGATCGAGCTATTGTGGGTAGCACATAGGCTTCGGGTAAAATCTGACCGCAAATCGAAGCAATTGATTGGCAGGTTGTTGTTATTAATTAGGAACTTTACATCATACTGCTCTTTTCCGAGCTCTTCCTGTGCTAACCCGGCCTGTCCGTCTGCCTGCGACAACAGGTTACTATAGTGAATCTTATCAAAGAAATTGACAAGCAAACCGGTAATAACGGTGAGAACAACGATTAAGACTATCGTTTGATTAAAAGATAGATGCGGTTCCCGGTAAAACCGTGGAGTTTTAAGCTTATCTGGGTCTGTATCTTTCGTGGGGTCCATAAATATTCAGCGGGTTCTTTATTCTAAGTATAACGCAATTTTGTTCACTTCCTTTCCCGATTACAAGAGTGTATGTTCTGTTAAAAAGTGGGACTTACTGAATAACGTAAATTTTTTCACTGAGTATACGTTAATAGATCCCGTATAATAAAACTATGCGATCAGCTCCAGATTTCACCCTTTCAGATCAAGACAATAAAACGCACTCCCTGGCTGAGTACCGGGGCGGCTGGTTGGTGCTTTATTTCTATCCTAAAGATGATACGCCTGGGTGTACGGCAGAAGCTTGCAATTTCAGGGATGCGAGAGAAGACATTGAAAAGCTGGCTGCTGTCGTTGGTGTCAGCACTGATTCAGTTGCTTCACATAAGAAGTTCAGCGAAAAGTACCACCTTAACTTTACGCTATTGAGCGACCCAGACCATGCGGTTATTGAAGCCTACCAGTCTTGGGCCCCAAGTAAATTTATGGGAATAGAATTTTTAGGCACCCACCGGAATACATTTATAATCAGCCCGGATGGAACAATAGCGAAAGAGTATATCGGCGTTGATCCTAAAGCACATGCGGCTCAGATTATAGCTGATTTAAAAACTTTGCAGGC